>CAZKQH010000001.1:0-8876 GCA_964554845.1 uncultured Rhodoluna sp.
CAAACCAAAGAAGGTCTTGCTCGCGTAGCCAAGGAATTCGTACTAGATCTTCACGATGACGGAGTTATCTATGGAGAAATCCGTTGGGCTCCAGAACAGCATCTTCGCTCAGGGCTATCCCTTGATGACACAGTAGAAGCAGTCCAGGACGGACTAGAGCAAGGTATGGCTGATGTTGAGGCAAAGGGTGGATTCATCCGAACCGGACAACTAGTTACAGCAATGCGTCACGCAGATCGCGGCATGGAGATAGCTGAACTTGCCGTTAGGCACCGTGAAAACGGAGTTGTCGGTTTTGATATCGCAGGAGCTGAAAAGGGCTTTTTGCCAGTTAGACACAAAGCCGCATTCGATTATTTAGCGGAACAGTTCTTCCCTGTCACAGTGCACGCCGGAGAAGGAGATGGAGTAGAGAGCATTAGGGATGCAATTATTTCCGGTCGCGCTCTTCGGATTGGCCACGGCGTCAGAATCATTGAGGACGTAATGTTCTCTCGCACCGAAGGCGACACAGACCTTGTTGTCCTTGGCGAGGTAGCAGAGTGGGTGCACGATCGACAGATTGCTTTAGAGCTTTCACCGTCTTCAAACTTGCAAACCGGTGCTATCTCGATGCTCGGAGACCAGTTCTCTGATCACCCGTTTGACATTCTTTATGGACTTGGCTTCAAGGTGACTGTCAATACTGACAACCGACTCATGTCCAGAACTTCGCTCACTCGCGAGCTGGAACTGTTGATGGCAAATTTTGGCTACAGCCTTGCTGATCTAGAGCAGTTCCAGCTAAACGCTGCTGAATCAGCTTTCCAAGCGTTGGATGATCGCGAAGAGCTAATCGACATGATTAGCGACGGATTCGCTAACGCCTAATGGATTTGCTTGCTGACGCTTTTGGTGAAGGTTCTATTCTCATCAAAGACTCGGTTGATAACCGCAGCGCTGCAATCCAATTAGCCGGAGAACTGCTGGTTAAAAGTGGAAAAGCTAAACCTTCTTACGTTTCGTCAATGCTTGAGGCGGTTGAGCGCTTTGGCCCCTACATCGTGATTGCACCAGGAATTGCACTTGCCCACGGCAAGCCCAGCGAGGACGTGATCGAAACCGGGCTTAGCTTGCTGGTATTGAAGCAAGCAATTGAGTTTCAACATGCGCAAAATGACCCAGTTCAGTTGGTGTTTGGCCTAGCGGCCACTGATCACGAATCACACATCGAGACAATGGCAAAGCTAGCTGAAGTACTTTCGGATCAAGAACGGGTTAACTCTTTGCTAACTAGTTCCGATTTCGAGCAAATCCGTGCGGTTCTTGGCTAACTTGTTGGGACAATAGCTAAGTGAAGATAATTGCGGTTTGTGGAATGGGTATTGGCACCTCGGTGCTACTGAAAATTAACGCCGAAAAAGTGCTCAAGATGCTCGGTGTTGACGCAACCGTTGAAGCAGCCGATATGGCCACGGCACGAGGTGCCGCCTTCGATGCTCAGATTGTTCTTACGACTCCAGAATTAGTGGAATCCCTGAAGGGTCTAAACGCCGAGATTATTTCTATTGACCACTTCTTTGATCTTGAAGAGCTAAACACCAAGCTTTCCAAGGCTTTGCTCTAAAGCTATAAGCTCTAGCCATGTCCTTACCGAACCCGGGCCAAACCGAAAGAACGGCGATTAACCGCCTGAAAAAGCGCTCCGTCGAAGACCGTGACGAGATGTATGAAATTTTGGACTCAACAATTCTTTGCCACGTTGGCTATGTAGAAAACGGCCAGCCGTTTGTTTTGCCCTATGGATTTGTTCGCGATGGCGATCGCATCCTGATTCACGGATCCTCTGGAGCACGGTTCATGAGAGAACTTGCCAAGGGAATTCCAACTTGTGTCACTGTGACAAAACTTGATGGGATGGTTGTTGCCCGCACCACCTACGATTCCAGCATGAACTATCGATCGGTCGTAATCCTTGGCGCAGCCGAGGAAATAACCGGTCCAGAGAAAAACGCACTACTTGAAAAGGTTAGTAATGGCTTGATACCGGGTCGTGTATCTGAGGTAAGAGCCTCAACGCCAAAAGAATTAGCTGCAACCACACTGCTATCACTATCCCTTGAAGAGGCTTCGGTGAAGGTTCGAACCGGCATGCCCGAAGACGGTGAAGGATCGGGAACCGGCGTCTGGTCAGGTGTAATACCGATTCGAGTGGTAGCTGACGAGGCAATCCCGAGCGATAAAGAGTCAGAAGCTTTGAGTGTCCCCGAGAGCGTAAAGGCTTTTATCAAAAACCCAAAGGCTTAGTCCAGAACCTTCTGCATGGCAGCCTTCAGAGAGGCGAGCATGCTCTGAGATTTTTTGCTCTCATCGGCAATGGCGAGCAGGTAACACTTGAGCTTGGGCTCGGTTCCAGAGGGTCGAACAATTACCCTTCTGCCATCGGATAGATCAAGTTGGATGGCATCGGTTCCAGGTAGATTTCCCCAACCGTTTAGATAATCGATGAATGCAACCGATTGCCCGTCTAATTCCTGAATGGGATTAGTGCGGAGCTTGGTCATCAAATCTTTGATGATTGATAAATCCTTTACCCGTATAGAAATCTGATCGGTGGCGAAGTAGCCATCGCGAGCCTTGAGTTTTTCTAGTTGATCCCCGATGGTGTAGCCCGAAGCAGCCAACGTGGTTGCGATGTCTGCAACCACAAGTGCTGCCGATAGACCGTCTTTGTCTTTTACTCGCTTGGAATCAACGCAGTAGCCAAGGGCTTCTTCGTAGCCAAAGATAAGGTTTGGCACTCTGCCGACCCATTTGAATCCTGTGAGTGTTTGAGCAAACTCTAAGCCGTAGTGCTCGGCAACTTTTTCAATTGCAGAACTCGAAACAATCGAGCAGGCAAGGGCTCCAGAAACTCCCTCTCTTTTTGCTCGGCCGGCTAGCTCCTCAGCCAGCAACAAACCTAAGTCATCGCCCGAAAGTTGAATGTAGTTTCCAGCCGAATCCCTGTAAGCCACGCAAAGCCTGTCTGCATCTGGATCATTTGCCAAAACTAAGTCAGCTCCATTTGCCTTAGCGGTTTCAATTGACTCATCCATCGCGCCTGGCTCTTCAGGGTTTGGAAAAGCCACAGTTGGAAATGTTCCATCTGGTTTGTGTTGGGAGGCAACTGGAATCAGGGGTTCCATTCCTGCAAGATCAAAAATCTTCTCGATGAACTCTGCACCTACTCCATGCATGGCCGAGTAAACAATTTTCAGGCTCTTTCGATCTGAATGACGGTTCATCAAGCCACTGACACCTTGCAGGTAGTCCACTGAGATGCTTGCTGGAACACTCGAGTAGTTGCTGGATCGAACTAGATCTCCAACGGATTCGTTGTCGGCAAACTTGTCTATCTCCGATGCAATTAGTGCATCCATTGGTGGAATGATCTGCGAGCCTGTGAAGTCAAAAACTTTGTACCCGTTGTCGGCTGGGGGATTGTGTGAGGCGGTCACCATAATTCCTGCCGAGCAGCCTAACTCCCGCACCGCAAAAGCAACCATTGGAGTTGCAACTAGCGAGTCGTAAAGGTAGGCGCGGACTCCAAGTCCGGCAAGAATTTCAGCGGAGTCCTTGGCAAACATATCGGAGTTTTTTCTGGCGTCAAAACCGATAACACAACTTGGATCATCAAAATTTGCCTTAAGGTATCTGGCTATTCCAACTGCTGCCTGAGCCACCAAAACACGATTCATTCGGTTTGGCCCTGCGCCAAGCTCTCCGCGAAGACCCGCAGTTCCAAAGCCCAATCGTTGGCTAAATCGTGAAGCAAGGGAGCTCTCATCGCCAGCAAGAATCAGAGCTTCAAGTTCCTCCCTAGTCTCAGGATCTGGATCTTGCGATTGCCAGCTTCTTGCCTTGGCAATAAGTGTTTCTAGTGAGCTCATATTTTGTTGATAATCGCAGCCAACAGCGCGCTAATTCTTGGCTCGGCTTCGCGCCCGGCTTCCAGCACTTCAGCGTGAGAAAGCGGAGTTTTTTGCACTCCTGCGGCCAGGTTTGTCATAAGAGAAAAGCCCAGGATTTCCATGCCAGCTTCACGGGCGGCGATTGCCTCTAGTGCAGTTGACATACCAACTAGGTGACCTCCCATGTGCTTTACCATTTGCACTTCAGCTGGGGTTTCGTAGTGTGGGCCGCGGAACTGGGCGTAGATGCCTTCATCGAGCGATTCATCCACACTTTTTGCAACGTCACGAAGTCTCTTTGAGTACAAGTCCGTGAGGTCGATAAATGTTGCACCTTCAAGTGGGCTGTCTGCAGTTAGGTTGATGTGGTCGCTGATTAGAACTGGCGTACCTGGTTTCCAGGTCTCCTTGATACCACCACAGCCATTAGTCAAAATCATTACCTTGGCGCCGGTTGCAGCTGCAGTTCTAACTCCGTGGACTACTCGGCGAACCCCGTGACCTTCGTAGTAGTGAGTTCTTGCACCCAGCACCAGCGCATGCTTTCCACTTGGAAGTTTGATGGAGCGAATTGAGGCAACGTGACCTTCAACAACAGGGGCAGAAAATCCAATGATGTCCTTGGCAGGAACGCTCGCAACAGTTTCACCAATCAGATCAGCGGCCTTAGCCCAGCCTGATCCGAGGGTTAGTGCGATGTCGTGTTTTTCAACACTCGTTGCTTGCCTGATTTGCTCGGCGGCTTGTTTAGCAATTTCGAACGGGCTGTTGGTCATTATTTCTAGGGGATTAGTCATGGAGTCGAGTCTAGCTCCACGCGCGTTGACTTAACTAGTCCTCAAACTCCACCAAGACAGTGCCGGAGGCAATGGTGTCGCCAACGGCGACTTTGATTTGCTTGATGATGCCCTCTCGCGGGGAGGTTATGGATTGCTCCATCTTCATGGCCTCGAGAACTAGCACCTGGTCACCTTCGACAATCTTGTCACCGACCGAAACTGCAATCTTCACAACTGTTGACTGCATAGGCGCCTTGAGGACCGATTCCGATGCTCCAGCAGATGCGTGATGAGCAGAGACTTTTCTTTTCGGTGCCCGTCCGGCAGTTGGAGACCCAGCTCCAGTGTGTAGGAAGCTAGCCGGGATGCTTACCTCGATGCGCTTTCCTTCAACTTCAACAACCACTGAGTTTTTAGCCGCCGGTGTGATGTCTATTTGGTCTGCTAGGCCGCCCCACGGTTCAAGATCGTTGACCCACTCAGTTTCAATCCAGCGGGTGTAAACACCGAATTTTCCATCGGATCCAATAAATGCCGGATCGTCAACAATTTTTCTGTGGAAGGGAAGAACTGTTGGAAGCCCCAGCACTTCCATTTCCGCAAGAGCTCTTCTAGAACGCTCTAAAGCTTCAGTGCGGTCCTTGCCCGTGACAATCAGCTTTGCAATCATCGAGTCAAAGTTTCCAGAAATCTCATCGCCTGATTCGACTCCGCTATCTACTCGAACTCCAGGACCACTGGGAGCCTTGAAGACGTGCACTGAGCCAGGAGCTGGCATAAAGTTGCGACCCGGGTCTTCACCGTTGATTCTAAATTCGAAGCTGTGCCCTGAAACTTGCGGGTCACCATAATCCAAAATGCCACCTTCGGCAATTCGGAATTGTTCACGAACTAAATCAAGACCCGTGACTTCTTCAGAAACCGGGTGCTCAACTTGCAGGCGGGTGTTGACCTCAAGGAAAGAAATGGTTCCATCCTGAGCAACCAAGAACTCACAAGTTCCAGCCCCCAGATATCCAACTTCTTTCAAGATGGCTTTTGAGGCTTCGTAGAGTTTCGCATTTTGCTCAGCTGTCAAAAACGGAGCAGGGGCTTCTTCAACCAGTTTTTGGTGTCTGCGCTGCAGCGAGCAGTCGCGGGTTGAAACCACAACCACGTTTCCTTTTGAATCAGCCAGACACTGGGTCTCAACGTGCCTTGGTTTTTCTAAATACTTTTCTACGAAGCATTCCCCGCGGCCGAAAGCAGCAATGGCCTCGCGAGTTGCAGATTCAAACATCTCCTCGACTTCGGATTCTTGGTAGGCAACTTTGATGCCTCGACCTCCTCCTCCGTAGGCTGCCTTGATGGCTACCGGCAATCCGTGCTGGGCAACAAAATCCAGAACTTATTTCGCATTAGAAACTGGGTCGAGTGTTCCAGGAGCTAACGGCGCACCGACTTTCTCGGCAACATGTCGAGCAGAGACTTTATCTCCAAGTTTTTCGATAGCTTCTGGAGAAGGTCCGATCCAGGTCAGTCCGGCTTTTATAACAGCCCTTGCAAACTCGGCGTTTTCAGCCAGGAATCCGTAACCCGGGTGAACCGCATCACAGTTGCTTCGTTTGGCTATTGATAGGAGCTTTTCGATGACCAAGTATGTCTCGGCTGAGGTGATGCCATTTAGGGCATATGCCTCGTCGGCTACCTTCACATGAAGAGCGTCACGATCTTGATCGGCGTAGACAGCTACCGAACTCCTTCCGCTGTCTTTAGCGGCCCGAGCGATTCGGACGGCAATCTCGCCGCGGTTAGCGATGAGGACTTTGCGGATTGGTTTGGTCATAAGACAAAAGCCTATTGGCATAAAGGGGGGCGCTATTGGCGCTTAGCTACAAAAAGACCTGTATATCGTTGTGATTAGCGCCAAAAGCTAGGGTAATGGACCCCAAAGCCAGCCGCCAATTCACGAAGGACCTTCAAGGAAAGACCCACCACGGTGTGAGAATCACCCTCAATTCGATCAATAAAGGCTCCACCGAGACCATCGATCGTGAAAGCTCCGGCCACCTTCAGTGGTTCTCCCGTTGCTACGTAGTCGGCAATTTCCTGATCAGAAAGCTCTGAGAAGAAAACTTTTGTTGAGCTAACCATTTGAGCTCCAATTGGATTGGCTGGTTCGCGATTGTCAATCAAATAGTGCCCACTGTGCAAAACTCCGACGTTTCCGCTCAGTTTCGCCCATCGCTCAAGCGCAACTTCTGGTTCATGGGGTTTTCCAAGAATTTCCCCCTGAAACTCCAATGCTGAGTCTCCTCCGAGTATCAGAGCCCCTCGAGTTGAAAGATCAAGCAGCACCGATTCGGCCTTGGCTTTAGCAAGCAGTCCAACGAGTTCCTGCGCGCTCAGGTTTGGGTTTTCAAGCTTCGCTTGTGCAGCTAGCGCCGGTTCGTCCGTTTCCGGAAGGACGATTTCAGGCTCAATGCCTGCTGATCGGAGCAAGGCGAGCCTGGCTGGAGAGCTGGAAGCTAGGACTAATCGGGTCACCTGACAAGACTACTTTGTAGCTGTGAAACACTTGTCAGATGACAAAAACTGAAAACTGGCTAGGCACCGAAATTGAACTGGAAATCGAGAAGGTGGCCCACGGTGGAATCTTCGTAGCCAGGCACCAGTCACGCGTGGTTTTTGTCTCCCACACAGCTCCAGGTGAAAAGGTAAGAGCGCGAGTGTTCGAGGACAAGGGCGGCTCTTTTTGTCGAGCAGAAACCATCGAGGTTCTTGATCCTTCCGGTTCACGAGTTCCCCACATTTGGAAAGAAGCCGACCGACTGGGTGCTGGAGGCGCCGAGTTTGGTCATCTAAAACTTGAGTACCAGCGCAAACTGAAAAGTGAAGTTTTGACCGAGTCACTCTCGCGCATGGGTGGCATAGAGCGAGAAGTTCCGGTTGAACCGGTGCCAGGCGATGAGATCACAAATGGACTGGGTTACCGTACCCGAATCCAACTTCACGTTTCCGAAGAGGGAATCGCTGGTCCTTATAAAGAGCGAACCCATGAAGTGGTTCCGGTCAAATCTTTGCCTTTAGCAGTATCTGAAATCAACGAACTCGGAATTCATCTAAAGAATTGGCAGGACGTAAAGCGCATAGAAATCTCCACCGCATCAACCGGAGGAGTTCAGTGGTTTATTGACAAGAAGGTCAAGGGCGACAAAAAACTCGTTGAGCGTGCCCTTGGAAGATCCTTCCGAATTTCCAGCGGAGGATTCTGGCAGGTACACCGCGGCGCAGCAGAGTTACTTGCCCAGGAAGTAATCCTAATGTCCGAAGGGCTAGCTCCTGCAGCAAATAACTTGGATCTCTACGGGGGAGTTGGCTTATTCTCTGGAGCCCTTGCAACCAAGTTTGGTAAATCACTTAATATCACAACTGTCGAGTCCTCAAAAGTTGCAACTGCTGATGCTGCAGCAAACTTGGTTGACCTTGCAAAGCACAAAGCAGTTTCTGCTCCAGTGGAGGGATTCCTAAAGGCCCAAATCAAACAAGGACTTGTGCTTGAGGGGGCTACCGTCGTGCTTGATCCACCTCGTGCTGGAGCGGGCAAAGCAGTGATTGATCAACTACTGTTTTTGCGTCCGGCCAAAATCATTTATGTGGCTTGCGACCCGGTGTCGTTGGCTAGGGATTTGAAAGTCCTGATTTCAGGTGGCTATCGCCTCGAACAGCTAAAAGCCTTCGACCTATTTCCACACACCCACCACTTTGAAAGCATTGCTAGTTTGGTCTTGTAATGAATCAGGCCATAGACATCTCACAGCTCGCCGAACAAGGCGAGCTAAAAATCGTGATTGTCGATGACCATGAAGCTATTCGGATCGCGCTAGCGAGTGTGTGCGCGGATAATCACCTTGAGCTCCTAGCTTCAGAAGCAACTGTGGATGCTGCGCTAGAGGCCATTGCAGGCAAAAAGCCTAATGTGGCTGTTTTGGATTTATCTCTCGCCGATGGATCAAGCGTTGAAGAGAATGTCGAGAAATTCATCAGTCGTGAAATTCCAGTTTTGCTTTTCAGCATTGCTGACAAATCTCACTTAGTTCGGGCAGCCCTGAAAGCTGGTGCTGCAGCATTAGTTCCAAAATCCCACAGCATGACTGAACTAATTGATGCTATTCGCATGGTATCG
>CAZKQH010000001.1:8886-27368 GCA_964554845.1 uncultured Rhodoluna sp.
AATTTACGTAAACAATTTGCAGACCACAGCAGTAATCGATGCTGACTCTGATTTCAAAAAAGCCAAGCTTTCTCCGCGCGAACAAGAAGTGCTCTCGCTTTACGCCTCCGGTCTTGCCCTAAAGCAGGTGGCCTATGAGCTAAACATCACGGTGCACACGGCAAAAGAGCACATCGACCGAGTTAGAAGCAAGTTTGCCACCGTTGGAAGGCCCGCGGTAAACAAGACTGAACTTCTGATGCGAGCAATTGAGGACGGGCTTATCGACGAAGGGACTTTGTAGGTGCCTTTTTCTAGGCCAGCTCCACCGAAGAGCTACTCGATTTCTCGAGTGAATCTGATGCTCGGAAGAATTTACTCAATAGCTTTGATTGCAATCTCAGCTGAGGCCATTGTGAATGGCTTTGGGCAGCTATCTTTTCTAAATCCAAATATATTCTTTATTTCTGCAGGACTTTTCGTGGGTGCCGTCTTTGGGGTCGTCTTTTCTGCTTGGTTCCTACCTTCTGTATCAAATTTTTGGCTTGGATCAGTTGCGATTGTCGCACTAATTTTGCTAGTGACTTGGCCACTGCACTTTGATTTAAGTCAGGCAACCCCTCCAGGTTTTCAGCCTTGGATTTGGTGGCTGCTTGGCATCTCGGCAATCGCAGCTGGTACCACATTTAGATTCAGTATCGGCGTGATCTACTTGCTATTTTTGACGATTAGCTGGCCACTACTGAAAGTCTCGGGATACGCGGGAAGTGGGCAGTTGTTGCTCGGGTTGCAGGAAGCTCTTCACTTATTTGTTTTTAGTGCTGTGTTAATTGCACTGGTCCTTGCTCTTCGCTGGGAGGCTGGCAAAACAGATTCAGCCAATCAAGAAGCTATTGATTCAGCTGTTCGGAGTGCTCGAGTGGATGCAGCTGAAATTGAGCGATCCAGACTAGATGCTTTGGTTCACGATAGTGTCCTGACCACCCTTCTAATAGCAGCGCATGCTGAATCCGAACAGCAAAGGAGCCTCGCCGCAAAATCTGCAACTAATGCCATAGCTCGTCTGAAGTCAGCGCGATCTGAGGAACTAGAAACCACGGAACTAACACTTGCAAGTTTCTTTCAGGCCTTAGAGGTTCGTATTGAACTGGCTTCTTCAGAATTCAAAGTTTCGCTCGCTGGAATGAGCGATCTCCGAATTTCTTCACCAATTGCGGTCGCTTTGACAGAGGCAACCCTGCAAGCTGTTGATAATTCAATCAAGCACGCAGGCCAAGCAACCGAGCGAATCGTGCATTTAAGAGGTGACCGATCCGGCCTGAAGATTGTTGTTAGTGACAATGGCAAGGGCTTTCGCCCTTCCCAGGTTGCTAAGGACAGAATTGGAATCTCATCCTCGATTGTTAGCAGAGTTACAAACGTTGGCGGAAAAGTATTCATAGACTCGAGCCCGGGAATTGGCACCAACGTGGTTATTGAATGGAGTCAACATGATTAGACTTCCGCGCTGGTTCATCTTGAGCGTTGCAACAATGTTTGTGCTCAGCCCTGCCGTTATTGCAATTATGGAGCTTGTCAGATCAGGCTTTAATATTTTGTCGGTTATCGCTATACATGTATATCTCCTTGTCGGATTGATGGCATTATTTTATAAACGAGAACTAAAAATTCCGACTGCGTTGGCCATGATTGCCACCGCATCCTCTTTGATCATCCCAATTCTTGTAAGTACCAATCTTGAGATATCTGCCCTTGGAACTCCGGCAACTTGGTTTGTGACTGCAGTAGCAACAATTTTGGCGATCACTGCAGTTAGACAGCAAAGGGTTTGGGCCTGGAATGGTCTGACCATTTTGACCCTTCACCTTTTGTCTTGGGGAGGACTGGATGCCCTGTTCGTTTCTGGGCTTGCTGGGGCCATCGGGTTGGTTGGTGCAGCTCATGCAATTTCTGTTGGTCTAGAGCGCTCGGCGAGGCAAACCAGTGAATACCTTGAAAAAGCCAAGGCAACTCAAACAGCAACTGCCACGGACTCAGTAATTCGCCAAGAACGCTCGGAACGAATTACCGCAACTCTGGACGAGACTCTTCCGTTGCTAGAAAAAATTTCCAGGGGGACATTCTCAGCTCAGGATCGTCGCGAGGCAACTCTCCTAGAAGGGCAACTGCGTGATGCGATTCGTGGGCGCATGCTCATCAATTCCAAACTAAAGGAATCTGTCAGGTCGGCTCGGTCACGCGGGGTTGAAGTAGTGATTCTGGATGAAGGGGGACTTGTTGGGATAAGCGAGCAAGAGAAAGATTCTCTGCGCAATCGACTCGCTAAAGAATTAGACGAAATCAAATCAGGAAGAGTTACAATCCGTTCCCCGCAGCAACCAGGGGTGCGAGCAACCTTCGTTGCTAGCCGCAAAGGCACCGCTAAGCCTGATGTTTTCTTGAAGCTTTAAAGTTGAAGGCCCGGGCCTAAAAGACCCGGGTCTATCCCCCAAGAACCAGACTGCGCTTGCCCCTGGTAGCTAATTCGAATGGCTCAATTCCAAGCTAGCTCCCCAATTAAGCCTTGAAGCCGTTGACCGAAGAATCAGTTGTCCCCACTTCGGGGGACCGAACATTATCTAGATAGAGCGTTTCTTAGTGAGTCCAAGCCAAGCCCGCCAAGGTTCAGGGCTTTTTTGTGGAAAGCCTTGATGTCAAAGCTGGCCCCTTGTTTGAGCTTAACTTCGTCACGTATCTGCTCCCAGATTTTCTGGCCGATTTTGTAGCTTGGAGCCTGACCTGGCCAACCGAAGTAGCGGTTTACTTCAAAGGTCACAAACTCTTTTGGCATATTGACATTCTTGAGCATAAAATCCAACGCGTAGTCGTAATCCCAAACACCTTCTCCGGTTAGCTTCGGTTTTGAAAGGTGTACTCCGATATCCAAAACAACGCGAGCAGCTCTCATGCGTTGACCATCGAGCATTCCTAGTCGATCTCCTGGGTCATCAAGATAACCAAGGTCAAGCATCAATCGTTCAGCGTAAAGTGCCCAGCCTTCACCGTGACCCGAGGTCCAGCTGACGTTTCGACGCCAGTCATTTAGATCATCTTTATTGAAAACTGCCTGGGCAACCTGAAGGTGGTGTCCAGGTACGCCCTCGTGATAGACGGTTGTCAATTCACGCCAGGTGTTGAACTCCGTGACACCAGGTGGAACTGACCACCACATGCGACCAGGTCTCGAAAAATCATCCGTGGGAGGTGTGTAGTAGATGCCTCCCGATTGCGTTGGTGCGATCATGCACTCGAGAGTTTTCATCTTGTCGTCTATCTCGAAATGGCTAGCGCTTAAGGTTGCAATAGCCTCATCGGATTTACCTTGCATCCATTTCTGCAGGTCATCAGTGCCTTGCAGTTTTCTTGAAGGGTCTTCGTCCAGGAACTTAACTGCCTCTTCGATGGTGGCGCCTGATTTTATCTGGTTGGCGACCTCAGTTTGCTCGGCAACGACTCGGGCAAGTTCTTCGATACCCCACTGGTAGGTGGCATCAAGGTCAATTTTTGCACCAAGAAAACCGCGACTAAAGAGCTCATAGCGTTCGCGGCCGATTGCATCTACCTCACTGGCATATGGCAGCAGTTGTTCCTTTAGAAACTTTGCGAACTCACCATAAGCTGCGGTTGCTTTCTGCGCAGCACCTTCAAGATCTTTCTTTAGCGATTCGGGCAAATCGCCCGAATCTGCTTTTGCAGATTCAGCGAATTTCACAAAGAAACCATCGCTTGATGCGATCTCGAGTGCTTGATCGATGGTGGCCACAACTTGGCGCTTGGCAGGGGTGTCCTTGGCGGCAATGCCTTCCTGAAGTGATCTCTGGTATCCAGCCAGGGACTCACCAACGGCATTCATTCGAGAAACCAAGTTCTCCCAGTCAGTGATGGTTGCCGTTGGGGATAGGTCAAAAACATCGCGGACGCCTTGGGCTGGGGAGGCGATGACGTTTAGATCTCGTCGATACAAACGCGCCTCGTGCATTTCTAGAGTGAGCGACAAATCTGCAGTCATGGCATCAAGGGTCACTCGGTCGGTCTCATCGGTGGGTTCGGTGGCCTTGAGTTCAGTTAGGACTTTTTGTGCCTCAGCGGCGTAAGTTGCTTGAGCCTCGGGGGAGTGATCATCTAGTTTGTCGGCACCGATTGTTGAACCAACGTTAGTTGCAAAGCTTGGACTGAGTTTTGTGATTGTCTCGACCCAGCGGTTGGCTATTTGGTCAATTGGCGAATTGCGAGGCATTACTTGACTCCCTTGTGGCGCGGGGCTACAAACCTTGCTTGTACTGCGATCCCCACTGACCGTTTCCTACAACTATGCCACTTCTTAGGATGCTGTCATTTTTTGCCCAGGTGGATCGCTGCGACGCTTTAGTGGTCGACTGTTGTTTGCTTGCCTCGAGTAGGACTGCTACAACAGCCGCAAGCTCCTCGGGTGTCGGATCTCCTGAAACGACCTCGATGGCGTCAGCAAATTCAGAATCGTCTGGTCTAGTCATTAGAGCGGAATGTTTCCGTGCTTTTTAGGAGGCTGGTTAGCGCGCTTGGTGCGAAGTGCTCGAAGAGCCTTGATCACCGAAACTCGAGTAAGTGCTGGCTCGATGATTCCGTCGAGCTCTCCGCGCTCGGCTGCCAAGAAAGGTGAGGCCACGTTGTAGGTGTACTCCGCCGCTAGCTGTGCCCTTACTTCGGCGATGTCTTTACCGGCAGCTTCGGCTTCCTTGATCTTGTCGCGAAACAAAATGTTGACCGCCCCTTGACCGCCCATAACCGCAATCTCAGCTGTTGGCCAAGCCAGGTTGATATCGGCGCCAAGCTGCTTGGAGCCCATGACGATGTATGCGCCTCCGTAGGCCTTGCGGGTTATGACCGTGACTAGTGGAACAGTTGCCTCGGCATAGGCATAGAGCAACTTAGCTCCACGGCGGATAACTCCAGCCCACTCCTGGTCAGTTCCAGGTAAGTAGCCCGGAACATCCACCAAGGTAAGAATTGGAATTGAGAAAGCGTCACAGAATCTAACGAACCGAGCTGCTTTTTCACCAGCATCGATATTCAAAGTTCCAGCCATTGCCGAAGGTTGGTTGGCAACAATGCCAATGCTTCTTCCGTCGATGCGAGCAAAGCCAATCAGGATGTTCGGGGCAAATAGCGGCTGCACCTCTAAAAAGTGTGAATCGTCAACTATGTGCTCAATCACGGTGTGCATGTCGTAAGGCTGGTTAGGAGAATCTGGAACCAGAGTGTTTAGCTTGCGATCTGATTCGGTGACTTCTAGTTCAGAACTTGAGTCGTAGACCACACTTTCAGATAAATTGTTTTCCGGCAGGAAGCTCAGAAGTGTTCTGGCATAGTCCAGAGCATCTTCTTCATCGCTTGCTAGGTAATGGGCAACACCAGAAGTTTGGTTGTGAGCTCTTGCTCCACCGAGTTCCTCCATGCCGACGTCTTCACCGGTCACTGTCTTGATCACATCTGGTCCGGTGACAAACATGTTTGAGGTCTTATCCACCATGATCACAAAATCAGTCAGGGCAGGGGAGTAAACAGCGCCTCCGGCGGCAGGGCCCATGATGATTGAGATCTGCGGGATAACTCCCGATGCCATGGTGTTGCGCTTGAAGATCTCACCGTATTTTCCAAGGGCGATGACACCTTCTTGAATGCGGGCGCCGCCCGAGTCCAAAATGCCAACTAGTGGAACGCCGGTGGAAATTGCCAAATCCATAATCTTGATGATCTTGTTTCCGGCTGCTTCCCCGAGGGAGCCACCGAAAATCGTGAAGTCCTGAGAGAACAGCGCAATTTGACGACCATGAATGGTTCCAAAACCTGTGACCACCGAGTCACCGTATGGACGGTTAGCCTCCATACCGAAGGCGGTGGAGCGGTGACGAACAAACTCATCGACTTCAACAAAGGAGCCTGGATCGAGCAGTAACTCGATGCGCTCGCGAGCAGTTTTCTTACCCTTGGCGTGCTGCTTTTCAATGGCTGCATCACCACTGGCGTGAACCGCCTGGTAGTAGCGGTCGCGAAGGTCTTCGATTTTGCCAGCAGTAGTAGATAGGTCAGCTTTTGGCTTGTCGGTCAAGATCTCTCCAATTGCTCATAGGGCTCTAAAGGACCAACTTTATCCAAGGCCCTACCCGATGCTATTGCAGGTTCTGACACAGCATCGAGCCCAATTGCTGAGGATTCCTACAAATTGGCCCTGGCCTAGGCTTGAGACATGGAATACCTCTTATCTGCGCAGGCCGCGGCTGGCTTTGAATACCTGGAGCAAACCGGCTCCACAAACAAAGACCTGCTCGCTCGGGCAGCCGGATTGCCAGAGTTTTACGTGCTTGCCACCGATTTTCAGACTGCAGGCAAAGGCCGAATGGACCGAAGTTGGGAAGCTAACCGGGGCTCTTCAGTAATGGCATCGATCTTGCTTCGGCCACAGTTTTCCCAAAGCTCAGGCATTGGCTGGCTATCGCTACTCACCGCGCTCGCAATAACGCGCGCAATTTCCGATCTTGGCCCTGCCCCAAAAATCAAATGGCCAAACGATGTCTTGATTCAGGAAAAGAAAGTCAGCGGAATTCTGGCTGAAGCAGCCAACGATCTATCGTGCGTGGTGATTGGGTTTGGAATCAACGTCAATCAATCCGCACAACAGCTGCCGGTCGATTCCGCCACTTCCTTAGCTCTCGAAAGTGTCGATGGGGCAGATCGAGATCAATTGCTGGCAGCTGTAATCGAAAACATCCGGACTCTTTATATTGAGCTATCTAACGCTGGAGGCGATGCAACAGCCAGTGGTCTAAGGCAGGCTATTTTGGAATTGTCGGCAACCGTTGGTTCTCAGGTATCGGTTGAGTTTCCAGATGGCAAAAAAGCCTTCGGTCTTGCCAAGGACATAGATGAAACTGGACGCCTTGTGGTGTCAACTCAAACTGAGACACTTTCTGTTTCGGCGGGCGATGTGCTGCATCTTCGCAAGGCTTAGCGGGAAGATTATCGGGTGACTAATACTTCCGAATACTTAGTTTTCCGCCTGAAGCCAAAAGCGCGCAGGCTATTTACCCCCACCTTGGTACTTGCGGCTGTGAGCTTCGCTCAAGCATTTGCAGTTGAGCAGATTTCTAATACCGACTACCAATACGCGTTGATAGCCGGAGGAACAATCGTGGTTTTATTTTGGCTAATTCCGTTGCTGAGCTACCTAGCTAGTTATCTCGAGCTAACAAGTGAGCGACTTATTTTTCGGTCTGGTTTTTTGGGGTTTAGAAAAAGACAGCTGTTACTTTCGGAACTTTCATCCATTGAAATCCAGAAGGAGGGCCGCCTGGGTAGGCAGGTAATCTCCATACTTTCCGTTGACGGAACTGAGTACCGCATTGGCGGATACGCTAAGAACAAGCACTTGGCAGCCGAAATAGAGGCCTGGGCCAAGGCAGCTAGCTAGGGCAAGGAAAAAGGCGTAGTTGAAATATCGGGTTGGAGTAATCGGCGGCGGGCAGTTAGCCCGCATGATGACCGTGCCCGCAATCAATCTCGGCATTGACCTAAAGGTACTAGCCGAGACGGAAAACTCTTCAGCAAATCTGGCAACCACCGCTGTTGGCGATTACACGGATATGAAAACCGTTATGGATTTCGCCAAAGGCGTGGATGTAATCACTTTTGATCACGAGCATGTTCCACTTCACATTCTCGAAGCCGTAGAAGCTGCCGGCATTTCAGTCCAGCCGCCTTCAAAAGCCCTGGCTCACGCTCAGAACAAACTCGTTATGAGACAAGCACTGGAAAAAATTGGAGCTCCCAACCCACACTGGTTAGCAGTGTCGTCCGCTTCAGAACTCGATGCCTTCATAGCTGAATTTGGTCCAGAGGTGGTTGTTAAGACCCCGATTGGTGGCTACGACGGTAAAGGGGTTCGAGTAGTTAGCTCCTCGGCTGAAGTTAGCGATTGGTTTGAGCCAGCTGCACTTGCTTCGCTGGGTGGACAGTTGCTGGCTGAAGAAAAAGTCAATTTCATCCGGGAACTTGCTCAGCTGTCAGCAAAAAACCCCAGCGGTGAGTTTAGGGCGTGGCCGGTAGTTGAGACCAGGCAGAAAAATGGTGTCTGCTCAGAGGTGTTAGCTCCGGCTCCAAACATTTCAAAAGAGTTGGCAGAACAAGCAAGACGGATTGCAGAGTTAATTTCTTCTTCTCTTGGCGTTACAGGAAATCTCGCGGTTGAGATGTTTGAAACTAGCGATGGGAAACTTCTTGTAAATGAACTGGCAATGCGACCGCACAACTCAGGACATTTCAGCATTGAAGGATCGACCACTTCTCAATTCGAGCAGCACCTTCGCGCAGTGCTGGATCTTCCGCTAGGGGACACCACCTGCGCCGAGCCCTCCGTTATGGTGAATCTGCTGGGGGTTTCCGATGAGGTTGATTTTGTAGAAAACTATCCGGAGCTGATGGGGCAATTTTCATCTGCCAAGCTCCACTCCTACGGAAAGAGCCCTCGAATTGGGCGAAAGCTTGGGCACATCACCGTTGTCGGCGGGAGCCAAGAAGCTGCACTTGATACAGCACTCAAGGCTAGAGCTTCGATTCTGGGTGTCCGCTAAAGCCCAATCTTGGCTAAAATTGGTCAAGCGAGCTTGATTCAATTCGACGGGAGTCCCTAATGACCAATCCATTGGTCGGCGTTGTCATGGGCTCAGACTCAGACTGGTCGGTTATGTCCGATGCCGCTGAGGCTCTAAAGCAATTCGGAATTGAATACGAAGTTGAAGTTTTGTCAGCTCACCGTACTCCAGAAAAAATGATCGAGTGGGGCAAAGCTGCGTCATCGCGTGGCATCAAGGTCATAATTGCAGGAGCTGGCGGAGCCGCCCACCTACCAGGCATGCTTGCTTCGGTCACAACCCTTCCTGTGATTGGTGTCCCGGTTTCACTTAGCAAACTCGATGGAATGGACTCACTGCTCTCAATCGTGCAAATGCCCGCCGGTATTCCAGTTGCCACCGTCTCAATCGGCGGAGCAAAAAATGCAGGAATTCTGGCTGCTCGAATCCTTGGAACAAACGATACGGTCTTAGAAAAAAAGCTAATCGAATACGGCCAGTCACTGGCGTCTTTGGTTGCGGAAAAGAACCAGCAGCTAAAAGCTGAAATTTCTAGAGGCGGAAAATGAATCTAGCTGACTATGCACTATCGCATGGTCTGTCACAGGTAGGCGTTCGCCCTAAATTTCGTGAATACCTAAAGCAAGCCTGGGGCCGTCGTGATTTTGCTTTGACTATGTCGCTGTATGCATCCGAATCAGCAAACGCTAGAACTAGGCTCGGACGCTGGTGGCTTGTGCTGCTGCCGTCGCTTCAGGCCTTTGCTTACGGGTTAGTTTTTGGTTTGATACTTGGAGATCTAAGACCGGCTAACTTCATTCCGTTTTTGATCACGGGTGTATTTCTTTTTTCATTTTTCTCTGGTTCTTTTTCTTCTGGGGCCAAGGCAATCACTTCTAACTCGGGTCTACTAAAAACAGTTGCCTTCCCTAGAATTCTTCTTCCGCTCTCAGCAGTAATTAGGGAGTTCATAAACTTCCTTCCGCAACTTGCGATACTTCCGTTTGTGATGCTGGCTTTTGGTCAGCAGATCACATGGGACTGGTTGTACCTGATCCCAATTACATTCTTGATGTTTCTATTCAGTACCGGTCTAGCCATGATCTCTGCTCGCCTTACTGTCCAGGTAAAAGACCTTGGAAAACTGGTTCCATTTATCACCCGCTTGATGTTTTACTCGAGCGGAATCTTTTTTGAAATAGAGCGCATCTTTGCTGGCTACCCAGAATTACTCGCAGTTGCGATGCTAAATCCGGTTTATGACTTCATAAGTCTTGCTCGAGGAGCTCTAATCAACGACATGCAGATGAGTCCGTTTTTGTGGATTGCAGCTTCATGCTGGGCGCTAGTCACTTTTGTGGTCGGCGTGTTCTATTTCTGGAAAGCCGAGGCTCGCTATGGCCGAGACTGATGCATCCAAAGGAAAACCAGTAGTTGTAGTTGACGATGTTCACGTCATTTACAGAGTTTTTGGCACCGGAAAAAAAGCCAATGGCGTCAAGGGCTCGCAGGCCAAGAAAACTCGCATGCGCGAAGTCCATGCAGTCAAAGGCGTTTCTTTTGTGGTTTACGAGGGAGAAACAGTTGGAATTGTTGGTTCAAACGGTTCCGGAAAATCATCTTTGATGCGGGCAATTGCTGGCCTTTTTCCCGCAACCAAGGGTGCGGTATACACGCTAGGTAAACCCACCATGTTAGGCGTTGGCGCAGCCCTATTGCCCAACTTGAGCGGCGAGAAGAACATTATGCTTGGCGGGCTCGCTTTGGGATTTGATAAGAAAGAAATCGCTGCAGCCAGCCAGTCGATTATCAATTTCTCTGGACTAAAGGATTTTATTGATTTGCCTATGCGCACATACTCGCAGGGCATGTCAGCCAGACTTCGCTTTTCAATCGCTGCAGCTAAAAAGCACGACATCCTAATTATTGACGAGGCCCTTGCTGTTGGCGATCGTCAGTTTCGGATGAAGGCCGAAGCAAAAATTCGTGAGATGCGTCAAGATGCGGGAACAGTTTTTCTTGTCAGTCACAATATGAAATCTATTCAGGACACTTGCAACCGGGTGATCTGGCTTGAAAAAGGCGAATTGCTCATGGATGGCGATCCAGCGCAAGTCTGTGCTGCCTTTGTTGCAGCCATGGATAAAGGCGACAGCGAATAGATGAGCAACAGTTTCAAGTCTGTCACGGTGATGATGCCGGTTCGAAACGAGCAGGCCAATCTAGTTTCGGCAGTTGAGAGTGTTTTGTCCCAGAACTATCCAGGTTCCCTCGAGATCGTGCTCGCATTAGGTCCTTCGATTGACCAAACAGACCGTTTAGCAAAAGAAATTGCCGCAAAGCACCCAAACATAACGCTTATCGAAAACCCGAAGGGGCTTACAACTGCGGGTCTGAATTTGGCCATTGCAAAGTCTTCGAGTGATGTGATCATTCGCGTTGATGCCCACAGTGAACTGGCCGAAGGATACATACAACGCGGTGTAGAGATTTTGCAAGAAAGCGGATCAGTTCTTGTCGGGGGAGTAATGAGCGCGGTTGGCAAAACCGCACTCCAGAAAGCGGTTGCCTTTGGCTACGGTTCAAGGTTTGGCCTTGGTGGAGGCAGCTATCACATCGGGGGTAAAGCTGGCGAAGCCGAGTCTGCTTACTTAGGTATTTTTGATGCCAAAGCCCTAAAGGCAGTTGGCGGTTACGACGAGAAAATCATTCGAGGCGAGGACTGGGATCTTGCTCAGCGATTAAAAGCATCGGGCGGGAAGGTTTGGTTTAGTCCCGAACTAGTTGTGAAGTATTGGCCACGAACAAATATCAAGGCGTTAGCTTGGCAGTTTTACTCAACCGGAGTTTGGCGCGGCGAACTAACTCGTCGAGCACCTCGAAAGGCATCAATCAGATACTTTCTTCCGCCGCTGGCACTTTTAATTCTCGCGACTTTAGTTGTGCTTGCAAGCCTTGGAGTAATAGGCGAGCTAGAGCTGATTATCCCAGTCGCGCTTTATCTTTTAGTTTTAACCTTTGCCTCAGCAACTGCGAAGCAGCTTGGGATTTTTGATCGCCTCGCAATCTTTGTTGCACTACCGATTATGCATTTGAGCTGGGCAACCGGTTTTTGGGTTGGACTGATTTTTGGCGCTAGAAAAACTGTTGACGCGGGAGACAAAAAGTGAAGTACTCGCCCTCTCGAATTCTTGGTGCGCTGCGCAGGCGTCAGCTGGATTGGTTCAGAGGCAGCATCTATCGCTTATTCAGCAGTTCAAAACTTTCCAACAGTATCCTGTTCGAATCTTTCCAAGGCAAAGTAATCGGCGATAACCCATATGCAATTTTCCAAGAAGTACTCTCGCGTAATCCAAGCTTTGAACTGATATTTACTGTTGGTTCAAAAACCAAAGCCCCCGAGGGAGCCAAAGGGGTTCGTCACGGATCAATTGCTTGGCTGAAGGCTCTTGCATCTTCAAAGGTGCTTGTAAACAACACAAATTTTCCGGGATATTTCAGAAAGCGTTCTGGGCAGACATACATCCAAACCTGGCATGGAACGCCATTGAAGCGTTTAGGACGCGACATCGTCGATGTTGTTCCAACCGGCAGTTATCTTCGGATGATGGATCGGGAAGCCTCCTTCTGGGACTATCTTGTATCTCCAAGTGCCTACTGCAGTGAGATTTTCCCAAATACCTTTGGCTACAAAGGCACAATTCTGGAAACCGGTTATCCGAGAAACGATATTTTGATCAATCAGTCTTCAAAACGGGATTTGATCAGGCGTTCACTCGGAATTGCTGATGGCCAGCAGGTTGTGCTTTATGCACCGACCTGGAGAGACTCACAAAGAACCGCCACTGGAAATTGGAAACCGGTGAACTTTCTTCCAGGATCGCTGGGGGATAACGTAACGGTTTTGTTCCGCGGTCACACCAACACTCACTCGGCTCACAGCGCACAAGTTGCCCAGGGAACAATTGATGTCACAAATTACATAAATGTTGCGGAGTTGTATTTGGCAGCCGATGTCTTAGTGACGGATTACTCATCTTCAATGTTTGATTTTTCCGTGACCGGAAAGCCGATGATATTTCTTGCACCTGATTTTGATGAGTATGTTGCAAAAAGAGGTTTCTATTTTGATTTTGAACAAGCTGCCCCTGGGCCAATCCTGAGAGATTCTTCATTCCTGAGAAAAGCCTTAGAGAGTATCGACAGCCAAAAGGGTGAGTATGCCCAGCGTTATCTGGCTTGGCAAATGAAGTTCAACAAACTAGAGGACGGTCTTGCTTCGAAGCGTGTGGTGGATGCAACACTCGCCGCGTTTCACAGCCTCTTTTCAGAACATTAAACCTAGACTTTAGAGTGTCTAGGAGTTGAGCCATGAAGCGGATACTTTTAATCACCACAACATTGGTTGCTGTTGCAACCTTGGCCGGTTGCGCCTTGTTTTACCCAAACCTTGGAAGCAACGAGACCCCAAGTGATCCAATGGATCCAACCCCCAGCGCATCCGAAACTACCCCCACCCCGACCGCCTCTGAAACTCCAACCGCTGCTCCAAAGGAGCTGGCTAAGCCTCGGGTTTTGTTTTATGAGATTGTCGGAACCGATCTTCAAATAATCGGTGAAGTTGTTAACTTTGCTGAAGACGGCGGAGAGTGCATCATCACTTTTTATTCAGGCAATACCCCAATAATCATGGAGCGAGTTCCAGCTGAGCACAACGTGAGCACCACGCAGTGCTACCCATTAACAACTGCACTTTCTAGATTGCCTAAAGGAATGGTTGATGTAGTTATCGGCTATGAATCCGCCAAATACGCTGGGGAATCTGAAAAGCTACAGGTGATTATTCCGTAATGCTTAAATCTCTCGGAAAGTTTTGGGCTGCCTTAACGGTAATGACAGTTACCGTTTTCGGTCTAGTTGCCATACCTTCTGAGCAAGAGCCGGCAGCTGCACTGAACGGTTCAATGTTTGATCCGGGCTTAATAATCAGCGACAGCGTATTTTATGACTTTGGAACAATGTCGGTAGCCGACATTCAGAGATTCTTAGATGGAAGAGTTGCTGCTTGTCGCGCAGCTGCCGATCGACCGGGGTGTTTGAAGGACTATCGACTAAGCACCCCGGGTGCTACCGGCTCTCCCGGAAGATGTGAATCTGTTCCAGCAAAATCCAACATCACTGCAGCTGAGCTGATCTATGACATCGCGCGTGCGTGTGGGATTAACCCGCGAGTGATTTTGGTCAAGCTTCAAAAAGAACAAGGTCTAATAACCTCAACCGACCCAAGCCCAAGGGCATACGATTTTGCACTCGGAATGGACTGCCCCGATAGTCCAAGTGGTTGCAGTGCCGCATCGGCAGGATTCTTCTGGCAGCTGTATAAAGGTGTAGGACAGCTGAACTGGTACAGCAACCCGGCCGGTTCCTTCACTTGGCTTAGACCCGGAACAGTTATTTCAAGGCCTTACTATCCAAATCGTCCAAGTTGTGGATCGCAGTCATTTACCCTGCAGAACAAAGCAACTGCAGCCCTTTACTACTACACCCCTTACGTACCTAACCAGGCAGCCCTAGACAACCTTTACTCAACCGGAGATAGCTGCAGCTCTTACGGAAATAGAAACTTCTGGAGATTCTTCTCAGACTGGTTTGGTTCCCCTATCGGTGGAGGCTTCTTGCTTAAAGCCGCAAAGGGAGACACTTTCTTTATCGTTGACGAGGTCAAATACCGAGTGCCTGACTCCGTGCTGCTTTCCTCAATGGCACCTCTTGGTCCCATCGGTGAAATTTCCAAAGACTACCTAGACAGCTTCGTGACCATGGGGGATATGACCCCATTGATTAGAAACGCAACCACAGATCGCTACTGGTTTGTTGATAACGGTAAGCGCGTGCGGTTTGCTACCTGCGAGCAGGTCGCGTCATTTGGTTTGAACTGTGGCTCAGCCGTGACTGTGACCAGCACTCAGTTCACGGCCCTTGCAAGCGGTGGAGAAGTGACCAACGTAGTAGTTGGTGCCAGCAACGACCGCTACCTTGTTGAAGCCGGTCAGCTACGCGAAATTCTGAACGACGCCTCGGCTGCCGAAGCGAGCCTGCCATTGACCGCGCCATCACCGATTAGGCGAGAGGCTTTGAACTACCTTCCGGTGGGAGCGCCAATAGCTAGCAATGGCTCGCTGGTTGGCAATCGTGAGACCGGTGCACTTGGAGTGGTTGCCGACGGCAGTTTCTTTGCCATTGATCCCGCTACCGCCTCAGATGTGAACTTCGGTGTTTGGTTTAAGGGAGCAGGTTCAACTCTGAGCTCGCAAAGCATCCAGGCTCTGAGTGTTGGACCAGTTATTCAATCAATCGTTGCCAATGCTGCCGGTGAGCAGTTCTTGTTGACTCCAACCGGAAAACGCCTGATTCAGGACACCGAGAACTGGATTGAGAAACCAACTGTGCTGCCTGCATCGGTTCTGGATCTAATCCCTACCGTTGCCGAACAACTTGTGACTCCTGCGGTGGTTCGCTCAACTACTAACGCAACTTTGTTCTTGGTAAACGACGGTGAGCTTCGTCCGATTCAAACCTCTGACCGCAAGGCAGTTAGGGCAAGTCTTGAAGAAAATACCGTGCACCGCATCTCTCCTTCGGCACTAAGTCAAATGCGAAAAGGTAGCCAAGTGATTCCTCCTGGTGCATTGGTTCGAGTCGGAAGCACAAACTTCCTAGTCGATGGCTTAAGCCGTCTCTATAAGATTCCAAGCACCGAGCAGGCTCGAGCGCTGGGGCTTGGCTCGGCTAGGACTGTCAAGAAATCTGCCGTCTCTTCATATGAGCGAGCAGGGAGCCTATCGGGAATTAAAGTTACCTGCAGCGCCCAACCGCACTTGGTGGTTGCTGGAAAACTAGTTCGCGTTAGCGCAGAGACTTTCACTCACTACCCAACAACAGCCCGTGAGCTAGATCCGGGAACCTGTGCCTCACTTTCGATTTCTGATGCGGCAGGCTCAAGATTTATCCGAACTTCATCAAGTCAATACTTCCTAGTTGAAGCCGGCGAGAAAAGACCAATTGCGAACAAAGCTCGCTACGTTGCTCTAAAGGGCTCAGGTCCAAGCGCAATTCCAGTCGATGCAACATTTGCAGCGAGAGTGCCAACCGGTTCGAAGGTTGGCGCTGGAACAGCGATTGTCAGTGACAGCGTTGCTGCTCCGACGCCGGTAGCAACTCCAGCACCGACAAAGCCAACCCCAACACCAACGATCTCTCCAAAACCAACACCGAGCCCAAGTGCTTCGGCCACCCCCAAGCCAACAGCAACACCTAAACCGACGGCGACTCCGACCCCTTCTCCATCGGCTGCAAAGACCTATACGGTCAAATCTGGCGATACTCTGACTGGAATTGCCTCACGGTTTGGAACTACCTCGAAAATTCTTATGGATTTGAACTCAATTACTAACGCGAACCTGATCAAAATCGGTCAAATCCTCAAACTTCCCTAAACTTGGGGTTATGTCTAAACAGGTAATCATCCTGGCTGCCGGGATGGGAACACGGCTTGCCCGTCCTCTCCCAAAGCCACTCACCGAATTGCGTGATGGTCGCTCGATCATGAAGCAGCAGATGGATAATCTGAGTCACGCTTTTGGGGATAACTTTCGGGCCATGATTGTGGTCGGTTTCAAGCTCGAGGCCATCATCGAAAGATTTCCTGAAGCAACCTTCGTCTATAACGAGCTTTACGACCAGACCAACACCTCCAAATCACTTCTGAAGGCCCTTCGGGCCTCCAATGATGGCGGAGCCTTGTGGCTCAACGGCGATGTGGTTTTTGACCCCGAGGTACTAAACCGCGTGCTTCCTCTTATTGAGTCAGATCAGTCGTTTGTGGTTGTCAATACCGCCAAGGTCAGCGACGAAGAGGTTAAATACACCCTCTCTGCCGATGGCTTCATAGCCGAGCTTTCAAAGCAGGTCGTCAATGGGCTAGGTGAAGCAGTTGGCATCAACTTCGTATCGGCCAAAGACAAGCAAGCCCTAATTAAGCGCCTGGCCGAGGTTGATGACCAGGACTACTTTGAGCGCGGCATAGAAGTTGGTATCGCAACCGATGGACTTAGATTCCAGGCGGTTGACATCAGCGATTTGTATGCCGTCGAGGTGGATTTTGCCGAAGACCTCGAACGAGCCAACGAGCATTTCAAGGGCTAGGAAAAAGCCAGCTTGTTAGTTCGAATCAGCGGTGAAGTAAAAAACTTTTCCTGGGGCTCAAAACATCTAATTCAAGACCACCTAGGACTCGGGCCAAACAACCAAGAGGTAGCCGAAGTTTGGTTTGGAACCCACGACGGTGGCCAGTCAAAGCTAATTTCTTCTGGCCAGAATCTTTCGGAGGCAATTGGTTCAAAGCTTTCTTTTCTTGTGAAGTTCTTAGCGGCCGATTCACCCTTGTCGATTCAGGTCCACCCAAATCCAATTCAGGCCAAAGCAGGCTTTGCGAAAGAAAATGCCGCCGGAATTGATATAGCCGACCAAAAGCGAAACTACAAAGACGATTCGCATAAGCCTGAGATATTGATCGCACTGAGCGCCTTTGAGGCGTTGTGTGGCTTTAGACCTAGAGCCGAGATTCTAGAAATTTTTCTAGCCTTTTCAGAATCGGAAGCCCGCTTCGGAGAACTTGCAGCTCTTGCGGCAACCGATGCAACCCTCGAGGAAATATTCACGGAGCTACAAAAAGATAGCCAGCTTGCGCAGCGCTTTGCTAATTCCGTGACAAACCTGGAGTCGGATTCAATTTCGGAGCAGGCACGGGCCTTAGTTGTTGACCTGTTGGATAAGTACCCGGGGGATAACGGAGCACTAGTTTCGCTACTTCTAAATTTCGTTCGATTGGCTCCTGGCGAGGCGATCTATCTACCGGCTGGAAACCTGCACGCTTATCTTTCAGGCCTAGGACTGGAGGTAATGGCGGCCAGTGACAATGTGATCCGAGGCGGTCTTACTTCAAAGCACATCGACCAAGCAGAGCTAAGAAAGATCACGGATTTTTCCGAACTTACCAAACCTTTGGTTTCTGCCAAGAAGCTGGCCGAGGGCTTAGTTGAGTACCCGGTCGCGGCGTCGGAATTTAGGGTCTATCGAGCGCAAGTCTCGAGCACGAACCTGCTGGCCGATATAGACCTTCCAGCGGCAGCCATGGTTGTTTGCGTCAGTGGCGAAATAGCGGTTGGCACGAGTTTGGAAGAGCGCGAAGTCTTGAAAAAGGGCGAGGTCGTCTTTGTTAGCGAAGCTAAAAAATTTAGCCTTAGCGGCAGTGGCGATGCTTTTTTGATTCTGGGTTCCTAGAACTAAGTTAGTTCAGCGCCTTCCAGGCACTGTCCACAATTTCAGCTAGTGAGTTCTCTGATTTCCAGTTCATGACCTTGTTGATTCTTGAAACATCGGCGATAAGTCTTGGCGGGTCGCCGGCTCTTCTAGGAACCAGCTCGTATTCGAAATCAATACCGGTGGTTTTTTTGATCTGGTCCATAACTTCTAGAACAGACGAGCCAGCTCCAGTTCCAACATTGAACACCGAATACGGTCTTGACTCTTCGTTCAAGTAGTCAAGAGCTGCAACATGGGCTTTGGCAAGATCCATGACGTGAACGTAGTCGCGAATGCAACTTCCATCCGGGGTTTGGTAGTCGCTGCCAAATACTTTTGGCTTGGTGTTTGCTTTTAGTGCTGCAAAAACAATTGGAATCAGGTTCAACTCTTGGGTGTCGGCAAGATCTGGCCAGCCAGCACCTGCGACGTTGAAGTAGCGAAGGCTTACGTGAGAAAGCCCCCAAGCTGTTTGCGCATTCTGAGCCATCCACT
>CAZKQH010000001.1:27378-42751 GCA_964554845.1 uncultured Rhodoluna sp.
CCATCCACTCGCCGATGAGTTTAGTTTGGCCATAGGGATTGATTGGTTGCGGAGTTTGTTCTTCAGAAACTAAGTCCACATCCGGCACCCCGTAGCTTGCGGCACTGGAAGAAAACACGAATTTTCTGACCCCGGTGTTTTTCATCGCGGTGAGCAAATTGGCCTGTCCGCCGAGGTTTTTTAAGAAATACTCTTCGGGTTTTTCCACCGATTCCCCGACCTGTTTTAGGGCCGCTAGGTGCACCACGGAGGTGACTTTATGCTCGTTGATCAGCTGCTCCAACGCCGCTACCGCACCGGGTGCTGAGAGCTCTAAATTCAGGCTTGGAAGGCCCAAAACCCTTGAATCTAAGCCTGTTGAGAGGTTATCGACCACTACGACTGGGGAGCCATTTTGGCTCAAAATACGGGCCACATGGGACCCGATATACCCAGCTCCGCCGGTCACCAAAGTGCTCATACCCCCAAGGATACTGGCGTATTTAGCGAAGAAGAGACCTCACAGATTGGGTATTTCAACTTGACAACAGGTGAATAACAACAGTGTAATTACACGAATGAAAGTTTTGCCTTATATCCTTTCGGGGGAAGTGGCAACTTAGTGAACGGAATTGCAACACATGGACAGTCGCGGACAAGTTCCAGATAACTGGTTTATCGATCCGATTCTTTTAGGCGTCGCTGGTGCCTACTCAGACTTTGAAGAAGATCCACTCTCCTGGCAGGCAGATGCACTTTGTGCACAGACTGACCCAGAAGCTTTCTTTCCGGAAAAGGGTGGCTCGACAAGAGACGCCAAGAGAATTTGCACCGGCTGCAACGTCAAGGCTCAGTGCCTCGAGTATGCACTTGCTAACGATGAAAGATTTGGAATCTGGGGCGGCCTTTCAGAAAGAGAAAGACGCAAACTTAAAAAACGTGCTTAGTGCGTCCAACTTTTAGGAAAGCACAACAATGAAAGTTAACGTTTCTGCCGTAGTGCTATCGCACGATGAGCCAACATCTCTAACTCGAGTGCTAGATCAACTTTCAAAACAAACAACTCTTCCATCAAGAATTCTTGTTGTTGACACTTCCAAAACTCAATCGGCTCCAACCGCCGGTTTTGAAACTCTCAAGCTAAATCACAAAACTTCATTTGCTTTGAGTATTGAAGCTGCTGTCAAGCACCTAGCTACCGATGGTTATCTTTGGATTTTGCACGATGACAGTGCACCTGATGTAGACGCCCTTGAGAAACTTCTAAAGGAAGTAGAGCTCAGTCCTTCTTTGGCAATTGTCGGTCCCAAGCAGGTTGACTGGGATGATCCAAAGCTAATCAAGCAAATGGGACTGACTCTTACCCGTGGTGGCAGATTGTTTAGCCGAGTGCGGGGCGAATTCGATCAGGGGCAACACGATCACCTAGAAGATGTCATGGCCGTTAGCACCGCCGGTGCTCTTGTGAATTTAGACAAGTACAAACAGCTCGGCGGGTTCGACCCCAAGGCTCCGCCGCTGGCAGCTGACGTTGACTTTTCCATTCGGGCTCGCCTAAGCGGCGGGCGGGTAGCCGTTGCCCCAGAGTCCAAGATCGCCCACCAAATGCTTTCTATGAATGGCAAGCGCTCCATGGGGTGGCTCGGTGGAACCCCAGCCAAAGCTATTCGGCATGCAGAGTTTTATCTGGCGCTTAGCTACGCGAGCTTTATCGGCTTTGTCTTGGGCTGGTTACTACTTATACCCTTCGCAATTCTGAATTCATTGGTGCTGCTGGTTCGAAAGCGTGCGGGCTCAATCCCGGCTGAATTGGCCGCCGCCGCTACTACCTTTATGCAGTTGGCAAGGATTCTTAGCTCCCGCTTACGAATCCGTCGCACCACTTCAGCAAAGCTGAGGTCCCTTGCTTCCCTTAGGGCCAGCAGGCAAGAGCTAAAAAGCTCCAACCAAAGAGCCAAGGATCAGGAAGTTTCAAAGCAGCTACTCGCCGCCCACGCCAGGGGGGATAACGACGAAGTTACTTTGAATCTAAACTCCGGCTTTTTGTCCTCGGGAGCGATCTGGTTTGCTCTTGGGCTAGTGGCGCTAAATGTTTTGTGGTTTCCAACCAATATTGCAGTTTCAGGTTCCGGCGTTATCCCGCTTTCGAGCAACTGGTTTGAAATCTTTTCTCAGGCCGGCTCTACAAACCAAAGCCTGGGTCTTGGATTTGTTGGTGCAGCCGATCCGTTTAACTGGGCGCTAGCCATTCTTAGCGCACCACTGTTTTTTGCTCCAAGCTTGGCTCTGGCCCTCTTTATGTTTCTTTCAACCGCAATTGCCTTTACGGGCTTTTTCTATCTTTCTGGACTGATCACGCGAAGCAACCCGATGCGCATCACAGCATCCCTCGCTTACGCGCTGTGGCCAGCCATGACTACATCAATTTTTGACACTGCCTTTGCTCAAGTTGTTGCAATCACGCTTCTGCCATTTCTTGTTCTATCTGTTGCCAAAGTTGCATCCCTCGGTAATTCCAATCCAGGATCGTTTGTCTCAACCTGGTCGCAGGTAGGCCTTTCTGGAATCTTGCTGGCAATGGTTGCTGCAAGCTCTCCGGTGCTGGGTCTGGCTCTGTTGGTTTTGATTGTGGGTCTTGCTATCTCAAGACCTAGAAAACTGATGCCCCTGCTTTTCACAACTGGTTTGACTGTTGTTTGGTTTGTACCTCTTGTCTTGGAGCGTTTGGCCTCTTCACAGCCGCTGTCTATTTTGCTTAGCCCAGGCATTGGAGCCCCAAGGGCACTGGACGCGAACTGGACACTGCCGTTTTTTGGCTTCGGTTTTGATGCTCTTTCATTCGGCCTGTTTATTACAGTCCCAGTCCTAGTGCTCGCTCTGATTTCACTTCTGACTCCTAGAGCCCATGCATCGCTTGGGCTTTGGCTCGTCGCCCTTTTCGCACTGGGCGTAACTTTTGTTGGAGCCGGTGTGAAATTCGACTTTGGGGAGATTTCCTCTATCGGTCTTGAACTAACTTCTATGCTCGCGTTATTTGGACTGGCCTCTATTGCTGCTTTTGCGCAACTTGCCTCGGCCAGCTCGACACTTAGGGCAATTGCCGTCGCAGTAGTTGCAGTTGTTGGAATTGGGCCTGCGGCTTTTGCTGCAGCAACAAATCCACCAACGGTTTCATACTCTGATGGAAGGAGCGTGCCATCGATTATCCAGGCCGATAGTGATGCTGGCATGTTTGTTAGAACTCTCAAGCTTGGTGCAGGCGAGGAATCGGTTTCGGCTGAATTGTTTGAGGGTTCGGGAGTGAAGTTCGAGAAACTCTCAACCGCTTACCAGATTGCTAACTCAGGTCTTTCTAATGAGAATCCGCAGTATCAAATTTTGGGTCAGCTGGTGGCCAATCTTGTTTCAGCCAACGGCGCAGATGTTTTGACTCCCCTAGAAGAATTTGGAATCAGCTACATTCTCGTTTTCCCAGCCGATCGGGATTTGCAGATGGCACTTGATTCAACCAGGGGACTTGAATCAATCGGAGAAACAGATTTCGGTCAACTCTGGAAAGTTCAGTCTGTGGTTTCAGAGCCAAAAACTGCACAGCTGGATTTTGGCCTAACTAAAGCGATAAGTCTGGGCGCGCTAGTTCTTTACTTCTTGCTTGCCCTTCCAACCAGTTCAATTAGAAAGCGCAACGGAAAAGAAAGCGCAATCTTTGTTGATGTGGAGGAGAACAACTAGTGATCTTCCGGATTGTGTCTTTTGTATCGGTGGCAACAGTGCTAGCGGCAGGTTTAGTGTTTGCGCCGAAAGTGGATCTCACAGTTAGCCTTGATTCGGCTAGCGGTAGCTACAGCGTGAAGCCAGCAGACATGCAACTGGTTTGCCCAGGACCGCTATTTAGAAGCGGTGGCGATTCCGGTACGAACCTAAGCGTGGTTGAGCGCTGGGGCTCAGCAGATCTTTTCTACACAGCAAATGGAACCGGGGAGCTCGAGCAAAGAAGCATTTCCGAATCCTCTGTTTCAAGCATTGAATTAGGTGGAAGCCGAGTGTTTGGTTCTTCATCCCTAGGTGAAGCTGCTTCGCTAACAAACCTGAACGCCGATCAAGACGCTACCCAAGGAGCGCTTGTTATTGCTGGAAGCTCGACTCAGCTATCGGCTATCTCATCTATGCGTGGCCTTGCAGCAGCTTCTTGCCAGCAGCCAAGCAATGACTTCACTATCGTTGGCGGTTCAACCCTGGCTGGCCGGGAATCATTGATGGTGCTAACTAACCCAAGCCCTATTGATGCAACTGCCGATCTTCGAGTCTTTACTGATCTGGGTGAAATCACAGTTTCTGGTTTATCGGGCATCTCAGTTCCAGCAGAAAGCACCACAACCATTTCCCTAGCAAGCTTTGCCCCAACGGTTCCTTCTCTTGCGGTTCAGGTTTTATCGCAGGGAGCAAAACTTGCCGGTTGGATTCAGGCTCGTGCGGTTTCAGGAACACAAGCACGGGGCGTGGATTGGATCAGTCCAAACCCCAACGCATCTGAGCAGATGGTTTTGCCTGGCCTTGTGATTCGCGGCACAAAAGTAATCAATGATGCAGTAGCTGCCGAAGAGAACTCCGATGCCGGCCATGTGCTGCGCATCTTTGCTCCAGAGGGTGCAAATGTCACAGTGCAGGTGGTTTCCTCCAAAGCCGATACCTTTGGTGCGGTCTTCACCGGAATCATCCAGCCAGGCACAGTTTCTGACTTTCCTATTGCTGAGCTCAAAGATGGGGATTACTCGGTGTTTGTCTCATCCGATAAACCCATTTACTCAGCGCTTCGGGTAGCTCGGGGAAACCCTGAAGGAACTCCAAGGCTTGATTTTGCATGGGTGAGCCCCGCCGAAGAAATAGTTTCTGATCGAGCAGTTGCAATTGGTCCTGATGGGGATTCAATCTTGGTGCTGGCTAACAGCGGCAATGCTTCCGCAACCGTATTGGTTCAGAACCTTAGATCCGGAGCAAGCGTGAGTGTTTCGATTCCTGCTTTGGGAAGTGCAACGGTTGATCTTTCGGGACCGGTATCAATTTCAAAGTCGGCTGGAGTGTTTGCGACCGTGGCGGTATTGATTGAGGGTCAGATTTCTGATCTTGATGTGCGAGATCCTAAAAACCTAGGCTCTGAAGTAAAGGTTAGATTCCGCTAGCGGTTGTAATACTCGGGAACTAGATCCCAAGGATCTATATCTAAAAGTTCCGCAATGGCTTCAAAGACTTGTTCCTCAACTTTTAGACGCTCTTCAATAACACCCTGTCTTGAATGAGCACCAAAACGCTCGGTTGGAATTCGATAGATCACAACGGTGTTGGTGTCACGATCAACACGCCACCTGGGAATCTCCGTTGTGTATTCAGTAACAGGAGGGGCATCCAAAACCTTCCAGCTGAGTCCAGCCAGATCTTCTTCCCAAATTCCCTTTAGATAATCAACCGCTGTTTCGACATACTGTTCGAACCCGTGAGAGCGTGTTTGACCAAACTTGAATAACTTGGAAAGTAATGGTCTTCGGATACCGCGCTCGTGCCTGTCACGATAGCCATCGCGGGAGCGGGGGGTTTTTGCCATGGCCCCATTGTATTCTTGAGCAAATGAGCTCACTTCAGAAAATCTTCAAGATGTATGACATCCGTGGCCTAGTTGGCTCCGAGATGACATTTGATGGCGTCAAAGCTATCGGAGCTGCCTTTGCAGACGAGCTTGAGCTTGCTGGCAAATCCCTTGTAGTTGGTCACGACATGCGCGATTCCTCAGTGGAGTTCGTTGAAGCATTTATTGAAGGCGCCAACGCTCGGGGTGCTGATGCAATAAACCTAGGACTTTGCTCAACTGACGAGTGCTACTTCGCCTCCGGTTATTTGGATGCCGCAGCAGCGATGTTTACCGCTAGCCACAATCCCGCAACTTACAACGGTATAAAGCTCTCGCGCGCAGGCGCTAGAGGAATTTCGATGGACGCCGGACTCTCTGCGATTTTGGCAAGAGCTGAGAAGTATCTAGCCTCTGGAATAGAAGAAGTCGACGAACCAGGTTTTTCAAGCGAGCACGAAATCATGGGAGAGTATGCAAGCTACCTGAGGCAACTAGTTGACCTATCTTCCATTCGGCCGTTGAAGATTGTCATCGATGCGGCAAACGGCATGGGCGGTCTTACCGCTCCTTCGGTGTTAGGCACTAGCGCAAACCTTGCAAAACTTCCGCTTGAAATAGTTCCTTTGTACTTTGAGCTGGATGGCTCGTTTCCGAACCACGAAGCTAATCCGCTTGATCCTAAAAACCTCGTTGATTTACAAAAAGCAGTCCTTCAGCACAAAGCTGATGTTGGCCTAGCATTTGATGGCGATGCTGATCGAGTTTTCGTCATTGATGAAAAAGGCCAACCGGTAACGCCTTCGGCAATTGCAGCAATTGTTTCGCTCAGTGAAATTGCTAGAGCTAAAGAAAAAGGCGACACCAACATCTCTGTTTTACATAACCTTCTTACCTCAAGGGCAGTGGCTGAGTTAATCGAAGGCGCTGGAGCTAAGCCAGTTAGAACTAGGGTCGGCCACTCATTAATTAAAGACGAGATGGCAAAAACCGGAGCCATCTTCGGAGGAGAGCACTCGGCTCACTACTACTTCAAAGATTTCTATGGAGCGGACAGTGGCATGTTAGCCGCGATGCATGTGCTTCGAGAATTTGGAATTCAGGACCAGCCGCTGTCTGAATTTACTTCTCGCTTCGATCCGTACTTTGCAAGTGGAGAGATCAATTCCACCGTCACAGACGCTTCTTCAAAAATCGCTCAAATTAGGGCTGAGTATTCGAACCATCCGGTTGACGAATTAGATGGGATAACTATCGCTTCGACTGAGGGCCAGAGCCCATGGTGGTGGTTCAACGTAAGAAGCTCCAATACTGAGCCCCTGTTGCGACTAAATGTTGAATCCAGCGACCAGGTGGCCTGTAGGGCCCTAACCGACAAGGTTCTGGGGATCATCCGAAGCTAGATTTTCAGGGGATAATAGGTAGATGCTGAAACCTAAAACCCAGATTGAATTCAAAGTTGCCGACCTTTCCCTTGCCGAGTCTGGAAGACACCAGATCCGCCTTGCGGAAAACGAGATGCCTGGGCTTATGGCCCTGCGCCAGGAGTTCGCTGCTAGCCAGCCACTGAAGGGTGCCCGCATCGCCGGCTCACTCCACATGACAGTTCAAACTGCCGTACTGATCGAAACTTTGGTAGCACTCGGTGCTCAAGTTCGCTGGGCAAGTTGCAACATCTTCTCAACCCAAGACGAAGCAGCAGCCGCTGTTGCCGTCGGTCCAACCGGAACCACAGCTCAGCCTTCGGGGGTTCCTGTGTTTGCCTGGAAGGGCGAAACTCTTCCTGAGTACTGGTGGGCAACATCAAGAATTTTTGATTGGTCTGCTGAGGCAGAAGCAGAAGGTTTGGATTACACCGGACCGAACATGATTTTGGATGATGGTGGCGATGCCACATTGCTAGTTCATAAGGGAAGAGAGTTCGAACTTGCCGGTTCGGTTCCTCCAACCGGTGCTGATGACAGCGAAGAGTACGGTGTGATTCTTGAGTTGCTACGCGATTCACTGAAGGAGTCAAAGGACCGCTTCACCAAGATTGCAAAAGACATCATCGGTGTGACAGAAGAAACCACAACCGGTGTTCACAGACTTTACGAGTTCTTCAAGCGCGGCGAACTATTGTTCCCAGCCATTAACGTCAACGACGCTGTCACCAAGACAAAGTTTGACAACAAGTACGGAATCAGACACTCACTTCCAGATGGTCTAAACCGCGCAACCGACGTCCTAATCGGTGGCAAGACTGTTTGGGTCGGCGGCTACGGCGATGTCGGCAAGGGCGCTGTTGAGGCCATGGCCGGACAGGGCGCCAGAGTTATCGTTACTGAAATCGATCCGATCTGCGCTTTGCAGGCGGTAATGGATGGCTACCAAGTTGCCAAGCTTGAGTCAGTAATCGAAGAGGTTGACTTTTTCATCACTGCAACTGGAAACACTCGCGTGATTACTCCTGAGCACGTAATGAAGATGAAGAACTACGCAGTGATTGCAAACATCGGTCACTTCGATGACGAAATCGACATGCTGGGCATTGGAAAGATTGCCGGTGTCAAGAAGATTGAGATCAAACCACAAGTACACGAGTGGGTTCTTCCAAACGGCAAGAGCGTTCTTATTCTTTCCGAAGGTCGACTGATGAACCTTGGAAACGCAACCGGTCACCCAAGCTTTGTAATGAGCACCTCGTTCTCAAACCAGGTTCTGGCTCAGATTGAGTTGTTCACCAACATCGATGCCTACCCACTGGGTGTTCACTTCATTCCTAAGTACTTGGACGAGAAGGTTGCAAGACTGCACCTAGCTCCTCTGGGCGTGGAACTGACTGAACTTACTGGAGAGCAGGCACGCTATATTGGGGTACCTGCCACTGGACCATTCAAGGTAGATCACTACCGCTACTAGGAACTGACATGAACCCAAAGATCCTTGTCATCGATGATGACAATGCGCTTAGGGAAATGGTTGGAATTGTTCTTTCCTCGGCGGGCTTTACTCCCGAGTATTGTCCCGATGGCGATCAAGCGTTAGAAAAATTCAAGCAGTTCGAGCCGGATCTTGTTCTGCTGGATGTAATGCTTCCGGGTAAAGACGGCATCGCTGTTTGCCGTGAAATTCGAAACATTGCCGGAACTCCAATCATCATGCTCACCGCCAAGACTGAAACCACCGATGTGGTGTTGGGGCTTGAAGCCGGGGCTGATGACTACATAGTCAAACCTTTTGAGCCAAGCGTTCTAACCGCTCGAATCAAGGCAAGACTAAGGCCGATGACCAGCCTTGAAGAAGCGGTGACCATTGGACCCCTCACCTTGGATGTAGTCGGCCATCAGGTGCTAAAAAACGGAAGCCAAATTTCTCTTACTCCGCTGGAATTCAATTTGCTTTTGACTCTTGCCCAAAAGCCAAAGCAAGTTTTCACACGCGAGATGTTGCTTGAGAAAGTTTGGGGCTACCACTACAAAGCTGACACCAGGCTTGTGAATGTTCATGTGCAAAGACTGCGCTCGAAGATTGAAGAAGACCCAGACAATCCAAAGATCGTCACAACGGTTCGAGGCATTGGCTATAGGGCTGGCTAGGCACAGATGCTGAAGCTTCTAAGACGCTCGGTTCAAGCCAGAGCGGTCGCCACCACGGTTGCGCTAAGTGGAGTGCTAATTGCTGCCCTCGGTGGTTTCCTATCTTTCTCAATCGGAAACGGTTTGTTTGAGGCAAGACTGAGCCAGATACTGGCAGAGTCGGAAGCTGCAGTTATAGATGTCCAAAACACTTTTGCCGCCTCCAGCGTTAATGACGAAGTGGCTTTGCAGATTCTTTTGAATTCAGTGGTTCCAAAGCTCGAGGCAACGGGAGTTGCTGACACCAGACGGGTGGCACTCCTTCGAACCCCAGGACAAGCGGGCATCCAACTTCTTCAAAGTCCAATCTCTTCTGGACTTGATACTCAGCTGATCAGCCAAAGTTTTAGGGAGGAGGTTAGAAACAGCGCAGGGCGATTGCTGTACCAATCGATTCAACTGTCGTTCAACGAAGATGGGCTTACCCGCCTCAGCCCCGGAATAGTCGTTGGATCGCCGGTTGAAATTCCCCTGGCGGGTAAGTACGAACTCTACCTAGTGTTCGATCTTTCCAGTGCTCAACAAACGCTTGATTTCGTTCAACAGACCCTGCTGATTGGTGGCCTGGTGCTTATCTTTATCATCGGCGGTGTTTCCTTCCTGGTCACCAGCTGGCTTGTTCGTCCAGTGAAAATTGCCGCAGAGGTTTCGGAAGAGATTGCGGATGGCGCACTAGATGTTCGATTACTCGAAAAGGGTGAGGATGTTATTGCGGTACTCGCTCGGTCATTTAATAAAATGGCCGATAGCCTGCAGCGACAAATCACAAAGCTCGCGAGCGTTTCAAAAATGCAGCAACGATTCGTCTCTGACGTCTCTCACGAACTTCGAACCCCCCTTACCACCATCAAACTCGCAGGTGATCTGCTCTTCGAGGCCAGGAACACTCTGGATCCAACCCTTCGGCGATCTGCCGAACTGCTTCACGGACAGATTGTTCGCTTCGAAGTTTTGCTAAATGACTTGCTTGAAATCTCCCGCTACGACGCTGGAGCTGTTCGGGCAGAACTTGAGATTCACGATCTAAATCAAGTTGTTGGAATGGCGATTGCTTCAATTGATCCCCTTGCCAAAAACCGAGGCAGTCATATAGAAGTTGTTACACCCAGTGGTGAAGTTTTGGCCGAAATTGATGCACGTCGTATCGAAAGACTTCTTCGAAACCTGCTTGCGAATGCAATTGAACACGGCGAAGGAAAACCAATTCGGGTAGAGGTTGGAGCAAACGCCCAAGCGGTAGCTGTCAACGTAACTGATAGTGGAATTGGAATGACAAAGGCCCAGCTTGAACGGGTCTTCGACAGATTTTGGCGAGCAGATCCTGCAAGGAAAAGAACTTCCGGTGGAACCGGCCTGGGGCTTGCGATTTCCCTAGAAGACACCATGCTGCACGGAGGAATGCTCGATGTTTGGGCAGCTCCCAATGCAGGGGCAACTTTTAGACTCACGTTGCCAAAAGTTCAGGGGTCAGAAATAGCTGAGTCACCGCTAGCCTTACCAAACGATCAGTCTCCAGGAGACCGATCGTGAAGCGGATATTAGCTCTGGCGCTGGTACTAACTCTCACCGGCTGCGCTTCATTGCCTGTGGCAGGCCCAGTTCGTATTGGTCCAGATCTTGTTCCAACCACTGACGGGGACTCTTTTTACTATTCACCTTCGTCTCCGATTGACGGTGCCAGTCAAACCGAGATTCTGAACGGATTTATTGCTGCCGGAACCGGTCCACAAAACGACTACGCGGTCGCCAGAGAGTTCTTGAGTGAATCCATTCGCTCAAGTTGGAACCCAAACCAAGAAGTTCTAATTCAAAGATCGAGCCCCCAGGTTGTTAGCTCGGATCAGGACACGGCTGAGCTAATAGTTGATGTCGCGGCGACGGTAGACGCCGACGGAAAATACCAAGTGACGCCTTTGGGTACCCGCCGAGTGCTTGAGTTCAGCTTTGTTCAAGAAAACGCAGAGTGGCGACTAAGTCGCGTACCGGATGCAACAGTTTTGATTAGACCAGTTTTTGAAGTGGTCTTTAGTGGTTATTCGGTTTATTTCCTAGATCGACAAAAACGTTTCTTAGTTCCTGAGCTTCGCTGGTTCCCAACCACCCCAGCTACTGGAACCAGGCTTGCAAACGCGCTGCTTGGGGGAGCAAGCAGCTGGTTAAAACCAGCTGTTGTATCGGCGATACCCTCTGGCACAAAATTATCCATTGACGCGGTCACAGTTGAAAACGGTATTGCCCTGGTGGATCTAACCGCCCGAGCTTTGGTGGCTTCACGTGTGGACCGATCTTTAATGAAATCTCAACTCGAGGCGACCTTATCCCAGCTACCAAATGTTTCCGAGGTTGCAATCTCAATTGAAAGAGCGATGCAGGAAATTATCGAAGGCGATAACAACGCTGGGGAATTAAAGGCTCGAACTCTTGCCCTTGTGGGGGCAGATGGCCTAGAGCTTTTGTCATCCTCACAGGAATCAAGTTTTGAGTCTGGCAAAAACTTCTTTGAACAGTCAGAGATTACAGAAATTGCTCTTTCTGGCAAATCGGGTTGGATTGCCACCTTGACCGATAGCGGAGTGTTGCGAACCAGAGGAGCTAGACCAGGAAGCCAGGTTGATCCAATTGACGCCAGAGCTGCCATTGCCCACATCGAGTTTGACAGTCAGGAGTATTTGTGGAGCATGAGTCGGGTCATTGGTTCTGATATCTTCGCTACATCTCCAGACCTTGAACAGAATATTGTTTCAGCTCCTTGGCTAAAGGGTCAATCGGTTCGAGCCTTTGCTTTGTCTCCTGGGGGATCAACGATTGCGGTGCTGGTTCAAGGACCAAGCCAGACGAGAGTTTTAGTTAGTGCGGTTGTTAGAAATCTCACCGGTACCCCAATTGAGCTTGCCAAACCAATCGAAGTAGCGGGGGAGCTATCTAATCCCTCATCAATTAGTTGGATTGACCAAATCACAATTGCCACAGTTAACACCGCAAACGGTTCCGCAACTGCTCTACTTAGTACCATCGGTGGAACCTCAAGGCAACTTTCCGCACTTCCGGGCACCCGAAAGATTATCGCTGCCGGTCCTAGCTCCCAGCTTTACCTATTAACGGAATCGGGTGAGCTGTTTTCTTATCGAGGGTCAGCCTGGACTCCGCTTCGCCAATCCATTCGAGCATTGGCTTTGATCAACTAGCAAAGAATTTATCAACAACTTACCCTGCTGGGTGAGTGTGGCATCTTGCAATCAGCTCAAATAGTTGCATGAAGAATTTTCACTTACTTGATCTTGTCTTGCCCTCTAGGTGTGCGGTGTGTGATGCGCTAGGACCAAATCTTTGTAACGATTGCCGAGGAGTACTAAGCCCCTCGCCTCATGAATTTAAGCGAGGACCGGTCTTTGGTCGGGCAGCAACCTATCTTTCTCCTGAAGTTTCTAAGTTGTTGGTTTCATTCAAGGATCGAGGGCAGTCGGCACTAGTTAGCGATTTGGATGAACTAATTACTCTTTTGGTTGCCGAGCTCGCGACTTTTCTTGATGAGGTCTACTTAGTTCCTGCACCGAGTCGCATAGAGAATTTTTCGCGACGAGGCTTTACACCGAGTGTCATACTTGCTCGAGCACTTTCGAATAGGGTTTCAAACACTCGAGTGCTGAACTGCTTGATACTGGCAAAAAATGTAAGAGATCAAGTTGGGTTAACAGGCGCGCAACGCCATGACAATCTTGCTGGAAGCATGTCGCTTAATCAAAAGGTGGCTGGCAAGGCCTGCTTCGTAGTGGACGATATCTGTACTACCGGTGCCACACTGATTGAAGCCTGGAGGGCATTATCGGTGGCAGGAGCCAATGTGCTTGGAGCACTGGTAATCAGCGAGGGACAATCAGCTGCGGCCCTGTGAATTTGCTGAATTTATCCCCCGCTAGGTGCTCTAAAGGCCCAGCGTCTAAGATTGAGGTAATAACTTCCCATTTGATTTGGAGCGCATTTTGGCGTCAATTTTTGACAAGATTCTTCGTGCAGGAGAGGGCAAAGTCCTTGCCAAACTCAAAGCCCTAACCAAGGCCGTGAATTCCCTCGAAACTGAGTTCCAGCAGCTTTCTGACGAAGAACTCAAGAACGAAACCAAGACTCTTAGAGATCGATTCGCCAACGGCGAATCCCTAGATGACCTTTTGCCAGAAGCTTTCGCAGCTGTCCGTGAAGCCGCCACCAGAACAATCGGCCTTAGACCATTCGATGTTCAGATCATGGGTGGAGCTGCGCTTCACCTTGGCAACATCGCCGAAATGAAAACTGGAGAAGGTAAGACTCTTGTTGCAACCTTGCCCGCTTACCTAAACGCAATTGCTGGACGCGGAGTTCACGTGGTTACGACCAACGACTACCTAGCCGGATACCAGTCAGAACTTATGAGTCGTGTCTTTAGAGCCCTCGGGATGACCACCGGTTGCATACTTTCTGGCCAGGAGCCAGCCGAGCGCAGGCAGCAGTACCTTGCAGACATTACCTACGGAACCAACAACGAGTTTGGTTTTGACTACCTGCGCGACAACATGGCTTGGCAAAAAGCTGACCTAGTCCAGCGTGGACACTTCTTTGCGATCGTCGACGAAGTGGACTCCATCCTTATCGATGAAGCTAGAACCCCTTTGATTATTTCTGGTCCTTCCTCGGGAGAGGCTAACCGTTGGTTCACCGAGTTCTCCAAGATCGCCGAGCGTTTGCAGCCGGTTATCGATTATGAAGTGGATGAGAAAAAGCGCACAGTTGGAATTCTCGAGCCGGGTATCCAAAAAGTTGAGGACTATTTAGGTATTGAAAACCTATACGAATCTGCAAACACCCCACTTATTTCATTCCTAAACAACTCCATTCGCGCTAAAGCTCTTTTCAAAAAAGACAAAGACTACGTAGTTATCAAGGGCGAAGTTTTAATCGTTGATGAGCACACCGGACGAATTCTCGCCGGCCGCAGATACAACGAAGGTATCCACCAGGCAATTGAAGCCAAGGAAGGCGTTGAGGTAAAGGCTGAGAACCAGACTCTTGCCACCGTCACCCTGCAGAATTTCTTCCGTCTTTACACAAAGCTTTCCGGTATGACCGGTACCGCTGAAACCGAAGCTGCCGAGTTCATGTCAACATACAAGCTCGGTGTAATTCCAATTCCTACCAATAAACCAATGATCCGCATCGACCAGCCTGACCTGATCTATAAAAACGAGGAAGTCAAGTTCAACATGGTTGTTGAAGACATCGTTGAGCGCCACGCCAAGGGTCAGCCAGTTCTAATTGGAACTACCAGCGTCGAAAAGAGCGAATACCTTTCGGTACTTCTTGCTAAGCGCGGTGTCCGCCACGAAGTTCTAAACGCAAAGAACAATGCTCGCGAAGCGGCCATCATCGCTATGGCTGGACGCTTTGGCTCAATCACCGTTGCCACCAACATGGCTGGCCGTGGAACAGACATCATGCTCGGAGGAAACGCTGAATTCCTAACAGTTGATTCCCTAAACTCCAAGGGGCTAAGCCCAGAAGAGCAGCCGGAAGAATATGAAGCTGCCTGGGCTGCGGAGTTTGAGCGCATCAAGCAGGAAGTTGCGGTTGAAGCCGAGAAGGTTCTTTCAGTTGGTGGACTTTATGTTCTTGGAACTGAGCGTCACGAGTCTCGTCGCATCGACAACCAGCTACGTGGTCGTTCCGGTCGTCAGGGAGATGTTGGTGAGTCTAGGTTCTACCTATCTCTCACCGATGATCTGATGCGCCTATTCAACTCCGGTGCAGCATCTGCACTGATGAACCGTGCCAGCGTTCCTGATGACACCGCAATCGAATCAAAGGTTGTTTCTCGCGCTATCGCCAGTGCTCAGTCGCAGGTCGAAGGAAGAAACGCTGAGATTCGAAAGAACGTTTTGAAGTATGACGATGTTCTAAACCGTCAGCGCGAAGCTATTTACGGTGACCGCCGTCACATCCTCGAAGGCGATGACATCGCAAGTCGCGTTCAGACTTTCCTTGAGGACACTTTCAAGTACCTTGCCACCGCTGCCATGGAGTCTAAGGAAGATACCGATTCGATGCTGCAGAGTCTGTGGACTGAGCTAAAGGCGATTTACCCAGTGTCTATAACAATCGAAGAAGTTCTGGCTGAGGCTGGTAGCCG
>CAZKQH010000002.1:0-31990 GCA_964554845.1 uncultured Rhodoluna sp.
TTGAACTAAATATCCGATACTGAGGGCAAAAATCAAGGTTCCTTCCCTAACCTGCCCGCCCATAAGTGCTCCCAGGGTCAAAACGGTGCCTTCGTAGCCTGTTCTGATCATCCAGAACGGCTTATCCAACGCGTTAGCTGTCCCCTGCATCAATCCATCCCTAGGACCTGAACCAAGGGCTGAGCTTATGTAAAGACCAGTGGCGATGGCGACGATAACCACGCCAACTAGAAAGATCAAGAGCCTTTGCCAGTAGATCGAAGTATCAGGGAGAATCAACAGCCAAAAATCAGCAAAGAGCCCAATCAAAACCGCATTGGCTATGGTTCCAATGCCAGGTCTAACCTTGAGCGGAATCCAAGCCAAAAGCACCAGAGCACTTACAACTACCGTAGAAACTCCAAAGCTTAACCCAGTCTGGATGGAAATCCCCTGCGCGAAGACATCCCATGGGGCAATTCCAAGGCTGGCATGAACGGTCAGTGCGACTCCTAGACCGTAAACAAACAAGCCGAAGATAAGGATTACAAGTCGAAAGCTCAGGCTACGGTTAGATTCAGGACGCACCCATGAAGACTACTGGTTATCTAGACACTCACCCTGGCACCAGACCGCGAATCTTTGCCCACCGTGGACTCACTTTTCAGGGAAACAAAACGATAGCTGACGAGAACACGCTAAAGGCCTTCGAACTTGCCCTTGCGGCAGGTGCCGATTACTTGGAATCAGACATCCAAGTCACGAAAGATCATGTTCCCGTTTTGTTTCACGACGGAGATCTAACCAGGCTGGTGGGAAAAAAGACAAAAGTTTCTAATCTGACCTTGAGTCAAGTCACTCAAATCGAGCTACCCCATTCTGGAAAAATCCCAACTCTTGAAGAAGCCTTGATCGCATTCCCAGAAGCCAAATTCAATCTCGATCTAAAGACCCCGTTGGCGGAGAGCGTTGGTGTTCAAACTATCTTGAAGCTCAATGCCCAAAATCGAGTCCTAGTCTCAAGTTTTAGTGACGCGTCAAGAAAGCGTGCGCTCGCAACATCCCCTACTCCCCTGGCAACCTCAGCAGGAAGTACCAAGGTTTTACTCAGCTATCTCCTAGCTAGGGCAGGATTGGAAAAGTCTTTGGCTAAGCAATTGGTTGGCATCGATGCCCTTCAAATTCCAATCAAGCACTATGGGATCGACTTCACCCATCCGAAATTCCTCGGACAAATTTTGCCTTTAGGCGTTGAGATTCACTATTGGACGATAAATGAGCCTAAAACCATGGTGGAACTTTACTCCCTTGGAGCTCATGGAATTGTCACAGACCGAGCCGATCTAGCGGCTAAGACCTTTAGCTGAGAGATTTCTGTTAACTACTTAGCTAGTGGATGATTTTGCATCAACTATTGGTTGTCATCTTTGCTGAATAATTCATCAGCCAAACGCAACCAGGAGAAATCATGGCCCAACAGACAATGCGCGGCATCAGATTGGGAGCGCACTCGCTTGAATCAGAGGTGGGGGTTGACTACTCCCCCAGAAACAAGCACAGCTATCAATGCATAAACTCCCACGTCAGCGAATTGGTGTTTGCTCAAGACGCTGAACTTCCTAAGACTTGGCAGTGCAAGTCCTGCCCTGAGCAGGCGATTCTGCTGACAGATGGAAAGCTAATCAAACTAGACCTCGATGAACTCAAGACTCCAAGATCTCATTGGGAAATGCTTCTTGAAAGGCGTTCGAAAGATGAGCTCGAAGAGATCCTAAAGGAGAGAATTTCCTACATCAGAGCAAGGCGTAAGGCCGGAAAAGCTGATGTCTAACTAATTATTCTTTTGAGTCCCCAATAGGTGACCTTGGTCAGTGCTTCAAGCACAATGGCCAAGGTCATTTTTGATTTGCCATTGACTCGCTCAACAAAGGTGATTGGAACTTCAACAACGGAACCTGCACGTGAAGCACGATAGGCCAGCTCAACTTGGAATGAGTAGCCATGCGAAGAAACAGATTGCGATACCAATTGATGCAAAAATTTTGTTCGGTAGACGCGAAAACCTGAAGTCATGTCCAAAATTCGCGTACCGAGCATTGCTTTAGCGTAGCGATTGCCGAATTTTGAAATCAATTTTCTAAACCATGGCCAGTTCTTGACTTCTCCCCCGCGAATCCAGCGGGACCCGATTACCAAATCTGCTGAATTGGATGCTTCAAGAAGCGATGCCAAATCCGAAGCGCGGTGTGAGCCATCGGCGTCCATTTCAACGACAAAATCAAATTCATTACTAAAGCCCCATTGAAAACCTTCGAGGTATGCAAGCCCCAAACCTTGCTTTTGTTCTCTAGTTAGAAGCTTGACCCTAGGTTGACCGGCAAAGGATTCCCTGACAAGGTCACCGGTTCCATCAGGAGATGAGTCATCTACCACCAACACTGTTACTTCAGGTTTTACTGCAAGCACTAGGCCCACAGTTTCAACGATTGTCTCTACCTCGTTATAGGTAGGAATGACAACGAGATATTTCACACGCTTGATTTCATTGTTCGACTTCGTGCCCAAGACCCGACTGCTGATACCAGAAGACTCAATGCAAACAAGTTGATAATCAAATCAAAGGCGGGCCCGATAGCCATGGCCGGAGTAATTGACGTTCGAAGCGGCAGGGTCTGAACCATAGCCCCGGGTACATAAATAGGAAGCTGATCTACTATTGTGCCGTCGGCAAGAAATATCTTTGAAACTCCAACCGTAGAGATATTCACTACCGTTCTTCCAGTCTCAATGGCGCGGAGCCTGGCGAGTGCGGCCTGCTGGAAAGTTTCATCACTTCGACCAAAATCGGCGTTGTTTGTTTGAGAAAGGATAATTTCGGCACCGCTACCTACCAGGTCGCGTCCGATGTCGTCGATAGCGATTTCAAAACAGATCAGCACACCCAAGTTTTTACCTTCAAATTCGAAGATGCCATCACGAGTTCCGAAGGCGTATCCGCGAGAAACCATTCCGATTAAATCTGGTGCTAACGAATACCAGAAGTCCCTATCTGGCACGTACTCAGCGAAAGGTACTGGGCGCTTCTTGTCATACTGGTCAATTTGACCTTGCCCGGGAGCGAAGTAAAGCGAGCTGTTAAAGATATCTTCGCCGACTTCGGTGATTGCCCCAAAGATCAGTGGCACCTGGTACTTTTCAACAATTGCCTCAATCTGAAACTTGGCAAGTTCACTTGATTGCGGGTTTAGATCAGATGCGTTTTCTGGCCAAACTATAAAATCAATAGATTCTTTGAGTGGGTCGCTATCGATAAGCGCTGTGGCCTCAAGATGATTGCGAAGGAAAGTACCACGCTCAGCATTGGCAAACAACCCTGCATTGGCATTACCCTGAATCGCCGCTACCGTTACATCGCCTGACTCAGCTCCAGCCGGCACTACAAACAATGCAGCCAAAATTAGGACTGCTCCAGTTGAAGTCAAATTCAGTGCATGCAAGCGCAAGTTTTTCCAACCTGTTTCGATTGCTTGCAAAAGTGAAACTGTTATGAACACCGATACGAAAGTAAGCCCAGAAACACCTACGAAATACGCAAGCGACGAGAGGAAACTATCGGAGAGAGCTTGGGCAACTCTGGACCAAGGAAATCCGCCATATGGCAAATTGATTGAAACCCACTCCCGTGCGGTCCACACAGTTGAAATGGCAAGTGAGATCAGCGTTGATGAGTACACACGTGAAGGAAATTTTGCAAGCCAGGCCCAAACCACGGCAATAACTCCTGCACCGGCTGCAAAAATGAGGGCCTCCATCACCGAAAGCGCAATCCAAGGTATCGGGCCTAGATAGAGACTTATCCATTCAATCTGGCTCATGTAAAAGGCAACACCCGAGGCAAAACCAACTAGTGATGCTGGGAAAAATTTAAGGCCGCGAAGAGATATAACAATCAACGCAACTGAAACAAAAATTAGTGGCCATATGTTTTCCCGAGGCATCGCCAAAGAAGACAGCAGACCACCCAAGATTCCAACTGGAAGGCGCCATAGCAAAATGCCCTTGCTAATTTGGTTACTCATGTATCTAGCCTATGCATAGTACGAATAGGCTACGATGCCTCGCTTTACGAGATCTACCGCATCTCTAGCCCTAGCAGATATTTGACCTTCGCTTGCTTTCGCAAGCTGTTCCAATAAATCAATTATCTGCTTGCACCACCTAATGAAATCTCCGGGCAGTAAATCAGCTGATTCCAAAACCAGATCAAGCTTTGCTCCAGTTGCCCAACGATGAATTGGATAGCTTAGGTCCATCTCCAATTTGGATGAACGCGGAAGTTTGTGTTTTCTAGCAAGATTCTCGAGATCATCCCAAAGTAATTGGGTATCGGTAAAGCTCTTCTGGAAGTTGCCTTTTACCGCGCGAGCCTCAAAGTTCTCGTCGTCTCGCCTTGGTTCGTAAACTAATGCCGCCGCCATGGCCGCCAAAGACGGAGCATCGAGATTGTCCCAGATCTTAAGGCGTAGGGCTTCTGCTACTAGCAAGTCGCGCTCACCATAGATTCGCGCGAGCATCCTTCCAGATTCGGTGACTATTAGGTCTTGATCCGAATTGTCGAGATAATCAAGCTCAATCAATAGTTCGCAGATTTTGTCGAATGTCGATGCAACTAGATTTGTTCGACCTTCAATCTGGTCCAGAATTGCCTGGGTCTCTCGGTGTAGCTGCCACCAACGCTCAGCCCATCGAGAGTGAGCTTCCCGATGAGAACACAGGTGACAAGGATGCGTTTTCATCCTTACCTTTAGTTCCGCTAGCTTTCGTTCCTGTTCGCTTCGGCCCTTGGTTTGCCTGATGTCTTTGCCGCGCTCTTGTCTAGTTCTGCCAGATGCCAAGCTCTTTTCGATATCGCTTAGCTCTCTTCTTATGCTCGAGTACCCAAAAAAATCACCCAAGTGGCATTCCATGGACTTGGCGTAGCCATCAAGGGAAATTTGCTTTTCTCGAATTCCTTTGGCAAGTCCCACAACGGACCTGTCGGCCTGGAATTGGGCAAAGGAAGTTTCAAGAACCTCCCTGGCTCTTTTTCGTCCAAACGCTTCAATCAGATTCACTGCCATGTTGGCTGTTGGTTTGAATGGGCTTATCAATGGGTAGCTGCGCTTACTGGCAAGACCTGCAACGCTTGCTGGATCTAGATTTCCCGACCACTGAACAACGGAATGGCCAAGAGTGTCGATACCCCTTCTTCCGGCACGACCGGTGAGCTGGGTGTATTCCCCGGGAGTTATCTGTACTCGAGACTCTCCATTAAATTTATCTAGGCGCTCAAGCACAACTGTGCGCGCCGGCATGTTGATTCCAAGGGCTAATGTTTCAGTCGCGAAAACAACCCTCACTAATTTTCTCAGAAAAAGCTCTTCAACAACTTCCTTAAAAGCTGGGAGCATTCCAGCATGATGCGCTGCCACTCCCCTTTCTAGGCCACTAAGCCATTCGAAGTATCCAAGGGTTGCAAGATCCTCATCGGCGATCGACGCTGTTTTTTCTTCAACCAGATAGCGAATCTCAGCCTGCTCTTCGCGAGTGGTGAGGCGAACTCCATACTGGTGGCATGCCCTTACAGCGGCATCGCAGCCGACACGAGAGAAAATGAAAAAAATTGCCGGCAGTAGATCATTGTCCTCAAGAATCTCAACAACTTCAGGTTTGGAGACCTTAGGAATTCTCGAAAACTTATGGTCAATCCCACCTTTCGGCCTTTCCCCTTTTGTGTTTCTAAGAGACCCCATCGGTATTCGCAGTTTGTTTGAATGTTTCTGCACAAGCTTTGGGTTCACACGCTGGTTTTTTGATCCCGCCGCAAAGAGCTCCATAAGTTCATTTCCGAATAGAACGTGCTGGTCAAGTGGAACAGGTCTGTGTTCGGAAACGACTATTTCGGTGTCTCCGCGTACCTCCTCAAGCCAAGCACCAAACTCTTCGGCGTTTGACACTGTTGCGCTTAATGAAACGAGCTTGACATCTTTAGGAAGGTGGAGAATAACTTCCTCCCACACTGCTCCTCGGAATCTATCGGCAAGATAGTGAACCTCGTCCATAACCACAAATCCAAGTTCGATAAGGGAGTCAGAATTTGCGTAGATCATGTTTCGCAAGACTTCAGTTGTCATAACGACGATCTGGGCATCGGAGTTTGTATTGGTATCACCTGTTAGCAGCCCTACCCGCTCAGGTCCGTAGCGCGCTACAAGCTCTGCAAATTTTTGATTACTTAGCGCCTTGATGGGAGTTGTGTAGAAAACCTTCTGATTCTTTTCTAGAGCCAAGTGGATAGCAAACTCACCCACTATCGTTTTACCAGCGCCGGTTGGAGCTGCAACTAGCACGCCTTTTCCTTTTGCTAACGCTTGGCAGGCCTGTTCCTGAAATGGGTCAAGAGAAAAATCCAGCAGCTCTAGAAAAGAGTTGTAGCTAGGAGCGCTCTGTCTTATCTTTGCCCTCGCGTAGCGCTCAGCAGCGCTTAGATTTTCGGTCACGACAATATCTAGATTGAGTCTTGTGGGTTGGCTAATTCAAGAGCGTCAATTTTCTTAGCAATACGCCTGTCGTGTAAAAAGGCCACACCCGCTGCTAGGAAGTAAAGAATCAGCAGTGGGATCATGAGCAAAAACATCGCCATTGGTTCTGCCACCGGTGTTGCAATGGCTCCCACCACAGCCGAGATAAACACTGCCATCCTCCAAGATTTGATGATGTTTTCGGCTGTGATCACACCAGCGAAGTTCAGCATCACTAGAGCAACCGGCAGGACAAAAGCCAGACCGAAAACCAGCAGGATTCTTACTGTAAACAAAATGTATTCACTGGCGTTTATAACGTTCGCGGCCCCATCCGGAGTAAATCCAACAAGTACAACTACAAACGTTGGTAGTGACGACCATGCCAGTGCGGTGCCACCGATAAACAACGGTACCGATGCGAATACGAATCCGATTGTGTAGCGTCTCTCACGTTTTTTGAGTCCTGGAGTTATAAACGCCCAAAGGTTATATAGCCAAACTGGTGCGCTCATCAGGATGCCCAAGAATATCGAAACCTGTAAACGCACATCGAAGGCAGACACGACCGTTGGAAAGTTAATAGTCACGTTGCTGCCAGGCTTTGAAGCCAGCTCGACTATTGGACGTTGCAACTCGTTGAAGACCAAATCAAACATGAACCATCCGGCAACAGAACCACCGATGATGAACAGTGCAGACCAAAAAAGTCGATTGCGGAGCTCTTTGAGATGCCCCGAAAGGCTCATTTTGGCGTCGGGGTTTTTATTCCTGGCCACTTACTTGTCGGTGGGGGTTTCACCCTCAGCTGGCTTGTCGGCCGGCTTAGCTTCGTCGGAGGTCTTGATTTCCTTGCGGAAGATTCGCATTGACTGCGCAAGCGACTTAGCCAGACCTGGAAGCTTTGGCCCACCCCAGATCAGTAAAACAATTGCCAGAATAATGATCCATTCCCAGCCCTGTAAACGCATTAGCTTCCCTATCTCTTGCTATAAATCTCTATCCCTAAGCCTACGCTCTCGCGCACGCTTGCGGGCCCTTGCCTCGCGAAGGAACTGCTGGCGCTTGACTCTATGCACCGCTGGGTCATCCCCTAGGACAGAGATGGCTTTGGTCAATTCCGGCACTCTAGCGTTTGCTTCAGCAAGCTTCTCCAGCTGCGAGGCCAGATTCTTTGCCGGTTTACCAAGACGATTCAATTTCATAAAAAGAAATAACGCTGAAAACAACAAAAAAGCCAAGGCAAATCCCCCAGCAAAAATCCACTCCATAGAGATAAACCTACTCCGCCACAGGTGCAGGTTTACGCTGCCCAAGTGCCCGTTGGGCAAATTCTCTGACTGCTAATCGAGCTTCAGCTGGTGCTAGCACCCGAACCTTACCGCTGTACCTCGCAACTATTCTTCCTAAGGTCTCGAGTTGGCCGATTGGAATCTTCACCTGGACACTCTTGTTTCCAGATATCTCGAACTCGGGTTTGTAATCCGCAATCAACGCAAAGGCCTCAGGGTCCACTTCAAACAAGACATCTGTGTCGGATTTGCGGACGGAGTATATGAGCTCAGTGTCAACCTCCGAAAGTTCGCGTTCATCGAATCGGTCTAGAAGAACTATCTCTCGCATTCGATCAAGTCGGAATACCCGGGACTCCTGATTACTGCGACAAAAGCCTTTTAGAAACCAATTTGTCTCTCGAGATTCCAAAAGTTGCGGTTCGATCTCCCGGATTGTGATCTCGCCAGCTGAATTGATGTAAGAGCACCTTATGGCTCTCGATTCGGCTACTGCTTGTCTGACAAGTGCTAAGTCACTGTCTCCATGATTAGGTTGAACCACAAATGGCAACTCTTTCGTACTTAATGCACCTCGACCAAGAATCTCCAGCAACTGTTTGATGTGTACTTGATCTTTAGTGTCAACCAGATCCAAAAGGTACGAAAGACCACTGGCAATAGCGGCTGCTTGCCTTGTAGAGAGTCTTGGTACGGCCTCAAGTGTTGGCGCAAAACTCAGGTCAACAATGCCCTCTTCCAACAGGTCGTAGTCAAGAAAGAAAAGTTCATCTGGCCGATACATTCCCACTCCAGAAAGCGAAATGGTCACCACAGCTGAGCGGATTTCTTTCTCTGTAACTTGGAAGTGATTTGCCAGGTCAGCTAGCTTCTGTTGTCTGTTGTTAATTAGATAGCCCGTAAGAGCCAACATGAAGTTATATCGATCTGCGCCACTCAGGCTTGAGCTTCTAGGCATGGAGGTCGCTAACTTTTTGCAAATTAGCTCTGATTAGATCGGCAAGTTGTTTTGGTTCAACAACCTCTATTTCATCCGCAAATTCCATCAGCTCTTCGGCGAATAGATATAGGTCCATAAAGTTCACTTCAAAATCTGTCTGGCCCTCAGCCAAATCGAAATGAAACCAAGCGGCGCTTGACATCGAGGTTCTTAGCTTCGCTGTCTGTGAAAGTTTGTGCAGCTCTAGATCCGCTAAAGCCTTGGCCACTTCTGCACTTTCAGGAGCGTCAAAGGAGACATCTTGGATGTCAATCTCAGAAACTATGCGTTTTAGAAGAAAGTTCCTTGGCTCATCTCGATCAAGGTCGAAACCAATTAGTAGCCATTGACCGCCAATGTTCTGAAGCGACCAAGGTTCAATGTTTCGAACCGAAAATTCACTCTCGCCGGGTTTCAGATAATCAAAAGATACTCTCGAGCATGATTCAATAGCTGTCGATAGCGGAAGGAAACAAGGTTCGTGGGTTCTTATTCTTGGTGCAATACCGATGAGCGAGCTTCCGTCTGCCTTCTCTCCCATGGCGCGGATACGGTGTATGGCCCTATTTGCATCTGCTGAAAGTGATGCTTTAGCCCAAACCTGCGCTGCCAGATTCAATAGCGCTACCTGCTTTGCAGAAAGGGTTAGCCCTTTTGGCCAGACGAAATCCTCATTTGCAATTAGGTAGCGAAACTCCTGATTGTCCCCCATTGCTTCCTGCGGGATAAATGATCGCCACGGAATTCCAGCGCTGGTTAGAAGGGTCTTATCCCGCTCAAACATGCGGTTGATTGCGCTTAGATCTCCACCGGGTTCATAAGTTTCTTTATAGCCCTGCACAGTAGCAAAAATCTCCGATTTGGACAGACCGTTTCCTGCAACTAACAGAGCGCAAGTCAGATTGAATAAACGCTCCGATAGATCAATCTTTTCAGGCATGTTAGCTAGTTGTTGGTACCCAGAATGTCGATAACGAAAACAAGTGTTGCGCCTGGCGGTATTGAACCAGCTCCAGCATCACCGTAGCCAAGGGCAGGTGGAATCACAGCAATAACCTGAGAACCAACTGGCTGCCCAATAACTGCAGACAAGAACCCTTCAATCAAAGCTCCGTTTTGCATCTGGAACTGCACGGCTTGTCCCGAATCCCAGCTGGAATCAAACTTCTCTGAACTATCCCAAAGAAAGCCGCTGTAGTGCAAAGTGACGAGCTGACCTTCTTCAACCAGATCGCCCGAACCGCGAATCAACTGTGCGATTCGAAGCTCTGTTGGAGCAGGTGTTTTTGGAATCGTTATGCCGGGAACCCCATCCGGAGTGGTAACAACGGTTGGAAGGCCAGCCTCTGGAGCAACTCTATCGCCGGTGGCTTTTTCTAGAAAGACGCGCTTTAGATCGATTACGAAAATAAATGAGTCAGCCGCACCCACGCCTAGAGCAGGGACACCCTCGCCGCTGTGAGCCTGATCCGGTGGAATAATCGCAACGATGCGAGAGCCTTCCTTTGCTCCTGCTAGTGCTTCACAGAAGTTTGGAACCTCGCCTGGGCCAAAGGCACCGGTTTGAGTTTGTGTGCCGTCGAAAGTTGTTTGCTGGATTAGTTGCCCGTTGCCGCCGTTGTAACCTGCGAATTCAAACTCAACAAGGTTGCGCCCAGTGAAAACTGGACCCTCTCCAGCAATTACAACTCGAGACTGGATGGATTCGGCACTTAACGGTGAAGGAAAGCTGACAACAGGTTGCTCCTCAAGCGATCCGGTGACTGAAATAGATTCCACCTGGGCGCCCGTTTCAAACCCGGCACAGGCGTAATTCTCAGCCGCGGCACAACTGGTAAGTGAGGCTGTCAGGAAAATGCTGGAAAGCAAAAGAATCGATTTGTTCAAAGGAAACAACTTTCTGAATGAGTTAATCAAAGTTTACTGGCCGGAGGGACCTAAAAAGCTGACTACTAGGAGGTGGCCTTACGGACAGTTTTGCGAAGCTTCTTCTCAGAAACCTTGCGCTCCCCTAATCCTTCAGGATTCCAAGCTAAGACATCCTCATCCTTGTAATCAGTGGATTTCACCTTGGACTTAAACTGGGGCAAGACGGCTCCTGGTGCAAGGCGGCGTGCGGTAAGCAAAAAACCAGTGTGGGAAATCATTCGATGTTCTGGCCTAACGGCCAGCCCTTGCAGGTGCCACGGTCTAACCAAAGTTTCAAATGCCAGCGGTTCTGTAAACAACCGTGAAGAACGCAGATCCTCCGCAACCCTAGAAAGTTGGGTTGCCGTGGCAACGTAAACAACTATCAATCCACCTGGGGCCAAAGCGGTTGCACATGCATCAATGCACTCCCAAGGCGCCAGCATGTCAAGCACGATCCGATCTACGCTTTGCGGCTTAAGCTTTTTTGGAAGTTGCTCCTGCAGGTCTCCCAGATGAATTTTCCAGTTCTTGGGGTTGGTACCTAATTGCGATTTAACGTTGCCTGCGGCTATCTCTGCGAATTCAGATCGCCTTTCAAAAGAGTGCAATTCTCCAGAATCACCTATGGCTCGAAGCAGATACATGCTTAGAGCGCCTGATCCAACTCCCGCCTCAACAACTACTGCCCCGGGGAAAATGTCACCCTCAACAAGAATTTGAGCAGCATCCTTTGGATAAATGATCGCTGCTCCACGTGGCATAGATAACACGAAGTCATTCATTAACGGCTTCAGAGCCAGGTACTCAACTCCGTTTTGGGTTGCGACAACAGAGCCATCGGCTTTACCTATGATGTCATCGTGCTTTAGGTCACCTCGATGAGTTCCAAAAGCCCCTCCTTTGACAAGCGTGATCGTGTTTAGTCGTCCTTTGGGTCCGGTCAGCTGGACCTTGTCACCGGCTCTAAAAGTGTGAGTTCGCTTCGTCATTACCTAAACAACCTTCGAAGATCCGAGATAGTGATGCCTTCGAGACTTGGCCAGATAATGCGACCTTGTTCCATGGGTATCTCCACGATGTTCTTCACTCCAACGGCCTTAGTGTTGGCAGCTTCGGCCGATCGAAGTCCTGTGAGTGAGTCTTCAAAAGCAACACAGTCTTCTGGTTTTTCGCCAAGCAGTTCAGCAGCCTTTAGGTATGGCTCCGGATGCGGTTTACCGTGACGAACATCGTCTCCGGCAACAATCACGTCAAAAGCATCAAAGCCAATTGAGTCAGCTACCTGCTTGGCCATGCGGTGCATGGACATTGTCACCAGAGCAGTCTTAATCTTCTTTTTTCGCAGTAGCAACAAAAGATCTCTCGCCCCAGGTCGCCACAAAATTTCCTGCTTCAACTGGGCGGCGACCCCGTCGGTTAGGTGTTCGATAATTTGCTCAGGTTCGAGATCAGAGCCGACACGTTCTTTGATGATTTTCGACGAATCATAAAGTGACATGCCAACCAAACTTAGACCGTCTTGTTCGGTCCAGTTGCTGTTGTTGGCCTTAGCAAAGGCCCCTTCGCTCTTCATCCAGTAGGGCTCTGAGTCGATGAGTGTGCCATCCATGTCCCACAGTACGGCTGCTGGGAGTTGCTTGAAAATCATGATGCTTGAAGTCTAGCTTTGGCATTTAGCCTTACAGTTAAACCAACTCAAACTAACCAGCAATCAGAGGGCCAGACATCAAAAAGTGACTAGCGAGAACAGTATTTTCGGCGGCCGAGTGCTCATTTGCGCATTCGAGGGCTGGAACGACGCAGCCGAATCTGCAAGCTCCGCCGCCAAACTAATTAGCGAAGCACTGCAGTGTCAGATAGCCGCAGAAGTGGACCCAGAGGATTACTACGACTTCCAGTTCACGCGTCCAACAGTATCTTTTAACGAATCTGGAGATCGAGAGCTGACCTGGCCAGGCACTGCCTTCATGATCTCAACTGATAAGGATCCGATACTTTCAAGGTTCAGTGTTCTGATTGGCACTGAACCAGCCAGGAGGTGGAAGTCTTTCACGGCTGAAATTCTAGAAATGATCGAAGACCGCGAAATCGAAGCCGTAATCTTCCTTGGTGGAATGCTCGCCGACACCCCTCACACCAGACCCATAACAGTCAATGCAACGAGCCAAAACGAGAAAGTTCGATCCGCGATGAATATCGAACGCTCAAGCTACGAAGGTCCGGTGGGAATTTTATCGACGCTCGGAATAGCCCTCGAAGCAGCCGGTATTCCTACAATGGCTCTTTGGGCTGCTGTTCCCCACTACGTACATAACTCTCCCTCCCCAAAAGCAACACTTGCGCTAATGGCGGAACTTCAGAAGATGCTGGGCGTTAGCTTTTCTCAAGGAGACCTGGCGGATCAAGCCTTTGAGTGGGAGCGTGGCATAGACGAGATTGCCGAGAATGACGAGGAGATGGCTGGCTACATCCAGCAACTCGAAAAGACCCGTGATGAGTTTGAATCAGAGGCGGCGTCGGGTGAGGCTATAGCTCGCGAACTTGAGAAGTTCCTACAGTCCGAGGAAAAGCCACCTGAAAACTAAGCCGTCAGCGCTCCAGTTGTGAGCATGACTAGTAACCAGACACCTACGCATACACGCCAAATCACAAACGGCAGGAAAGAACCTTTCTGAAGGTATTTCAGCAAGTAGTGGATAACACTTAGTCCAACTACCCCAGAGACAACTGTGGCTACAACTGTTGCAAAAAGCAGGTCCTGGTTTAGATCACTAACGCTTGCAAAGAACTGAAATAGACCAGATCCCAGAACTGCTGGAATTGCCAGCAAAAAGCTGTAGCGAGCTGCCGCTTGCCTTGTGTATCCCATCATCAAACCAACTGTGATTGTGCCTCCCGAACGGGAAACTCCAGGAACTAATGCCAGCGCCTGACCAATTCCAAAGGCCACACCGTGAGAAAAATTGAGCTCTGTGATGTTCTTTGTTTTCTTGCCAAAAAAATCAGCGAGTCCTAACAAGAGACCAAAGATGATGAGCGTGTAAGCGATAACCCAAAGGTTTCTAACGTCATTTTCAATAAATTCACGGAACGCAAGACCGAGTATCAGAACCGGAAGAGTTCCAACAATTATCAACCAACCAAGTTTTGTATCGCTGGTCATTCTTGAACTGGGCTTTATCGACCAGCGGAGCCAGGATGATCCGATCCGGCCGATGTCTTTTATGAAGTATGAAACAACGGCTAATTCCGTACCGAGCTGAATAGTTGCAATAAATGCCGTTAGCTGCGGTTTTGACAGTTCGGAAAGGCCCATCAGTTGCTGAGCAATTTGGACGTGAGCCGATGATGAAATAGGCAAGAACTCTGTGAGTCCCTGCACTAAACCAAGTATTAGGGCTTCAAAAAAACTCACTGATCGTCTTCAGCCAGCGTGAATGGTAAGAACTCACCGAGCTCAGCGCTAAGCGCTTCTTCGTAATTTAGGAATGCATCCTCAAGCTGGTAATAAGCCTGCTCTACGCTCGAATCTTCTTCGCCTCGTTTGGAACTAGCTGCCTCAAAGTGCTTTTCCAACGAAGCAATAAGCAAAGACAAAGCGTTTCTCGGATCAGTAGCCATAAGCCAAAACTACCCGCATTCTTCTTCGGTTCCAAGTATCCCGAAGATTTCCCGAGGATGGGCCGTGCTACCATTGGGCCCGTAATACAAGTCACGTCCGGGTGGCGGAATGGTAGACGCGCTAGCTTGAGGTGTTAGTCCTCGCAAGGGGGTAGGGGTTCAAGTCCCCTCTCGGACACAAATTATCGCAACAAAAGGTCAGATACCCAGGACTGCCTTTGCAATTAGGAAATAAATCACTAATCCTGTGGCATCGACAAATGTTGTAATAAATGGATTCGAAAACACAGCTGGGTCGGCCCTAAGGGCAAGACCTACGAGCGGCATTACTCCCCCGACAGTTGCCGCCACGGTGCAAATTGCGAAAAGGGTTAAGCCAATAACTGTTCCAATTTCCAAACCAAAGAATGCGGACGCTAATCCAAAACCTATTGAGCCAAGAAGTAAGCCAAGCAGGGCGCCAACTCTAAGTTCACGAAACAGGACAAGCCAAGTGTCTTTGGTTCGCACATCCTGCAAGGCCAATGCTCGCGTCACAGTTGTTGCAGCCTGGTTCCCTGTGTTTCCACCTAGTCCGATAAGTAGTGGAACAAACAATGTCAGAACAACAAGCTGTTCGATTTCAGCTTCAAATGCGCCAAGCACTGAAACTGTGAACGTTGCTCCAAGAGCTAAAACCAATAGCCAAATAACTCGGGATCGAACTATGGCAAAAACTGGTGTTGAAAGATACGGTCTGCGAAGGGGCTCTGCACCTCCCGAACGAGCAGCATCCTCGGATTCTTCCTCCTCGAGAATTCGAAGAGCGTCATCCACCGTCAAAATTCCAACTAGCCGTTTCTCGTTGTCAACAACCGGTAAAGCCAAGACTTTAAGATCTGAACAGGTTCTAGCCGCGAACTCCTCATCGTCGCCTGCATTTACCATCAGTGGTTCAGCCATTACATTCGAAACCTTGGTCCGTGCAGGAGTGCGCATAAGGTCTCGAAGACTCACAACTCCAACAAGTTCGCGTGAGGAATCAACAACGGGCAGAGTGTAAATTGTCTCGGCAGATTGCAACTTGCTCTTAACTTTCGCAAGCGCTTGAGCGACACTGTCGCTACTCTTTACGGAAATGTACTCGGGACTCATACGCCGTCCAATAGAACCCTGCGTGTATCCGAGAATTTCACTTGTAAGTCCTCGCTCTTTGGCTGAAAGCCCAGTAAGCAGTCGGTTCGCGACTCCAGCTGGAAGTTCGTCTAGCAAACCGACTCGATCATCTGGATCTAGCTTGGCAAAGATTGCCGAGACTTCTTCGGAGTTCAGTTCCTCGAGCAGTTCTCCTTGAAGTGCAGGAGCGAGAGATTCAAAAACCTCAAGAGCTAGCGTCTTTGGTAAAACTCGAAAGACAATCGCACGCTCGGTTTCATTGAGTCGCTCTATTAAAGTTACGAGTTCACCAGCTTTGAGCTTTCTAGCTAGTGAGGCAATTCCGGATAGATTTTCGGAGCCCAGAGCTTCCTCAATTAGGTCCATAAGCGCATCAGCATCGAGCTTGTCTTCGTTGGTCATCGAAGTCTCCTATTTGAAAGCTGACATCTTCTCGCTCCAAGGCTAAGTCATAGAAGGTCACAATTGGGTTAGGGCCTTGATCATTGCCGATACCCTGTCCCGCTTCCCCGCTATAACAATGTGTTCAAGGTTCCTGTGCGCTCCAGGTTTTCCAACCAGGCGACCGGATTTGTCGTAACCACCTATTTGCGAGCCAACGTATCTCTTCGAGTCAAAATCCAAAATTTCTACGGCTTCGAACCTTGAACACATGTCCGTCAGTTCTCTGCGTGAAAGCCAGGATTCATTGTTGTAGCTAAGCACCAGAGTCTTGACATCTAGGCCCTCGATAACCTTTGAAAGTGCGTCGGGCATAGTTAGCTTGGAATTGAATGCACTCTTGTTCTCGTTTGAGCGGGTATCGATTCGTTTGTTGGCTATCCCGTAGTACTCCGGTTGATCCCAGCGAACAAGTGTTTCCCAAATGTGATAGTTGCCGAAGTACCGATGTTGGTTATACGGCGGATCCAAATAGGCCAAGTCAAATGGCCCCAAGTTTGGAGTGTGCTCTATTGCATCGCCTCTGATTGAGCGACCTCCACCGGTGAGTAGCTCTGGAATCTGCAGCTCAAGATCCAGAGAACTTCGCCTGGACCAGGACTTTAGATATGCCATTTGGACGCCGGTTGTTGAATCAACTTTGTCTGCTGCAATAAGCAAACTTGCAAGTAGTGGAAAGTACATCCAGCTATGTTTGAAATCAGATTCAATGGCAGATCGAACAGCATCAACTTTCATGCCATTTTTGACTTGAAAAAAACGTGCTTTTTCACAAAACGCCTCGGTGAAGTACCCGGGAGTACCAGGCAGCTGATTCAATGAAGCAACTGCATCAGCCAGCTCCGTGAGATCTGCACTTGATGCGTCTAGTTCGATGAAGGTTTTTGAAAATACTTCGGAATAGCTAGCGGTATCAACTGCGGTGACGTGCATGCCCAGCTGTTTCATAGCTGCAGCTACTCTGGTGGTCCCAGTGAACAGATCTAACGCAGTTGTGGCATGACTGGCAGTAAACAATGTTTCAAGCACAGGCATCAGAGCCCGCTTGGATCCAAGGTACTTAATCACTTCAGCTGACCTAACTTAGACTTGAGCCAATGCCTAACATTGACTCCAACCCATCGACCTTATCTGAGGCTGCTCGATTCGGGCTGGAATACGCCCGGGAGCAGCTTGCGGGTAAATCAATTCTGGTTCTAACAGGTGCTGGAGTGTCAACCGAATCAGGGATTCCGGATTATCGAGGTGAAGGAAAAACTGAGCGTCACCCTATGACCTTCGATGTTTTTATGGGTAGTCAGGAGGCAAGAGCTAGATATTGGGCCAGAAGCTATGTCGGCTGGTCCGTGATTGCAAACGCAAAACCAAATGGTAGTCATTTTGCTCTAGCTCAAGCCGAAAGCCTCGGACGTATCTCACACATCATCACCCAAAATGTTGATTCCCTGCATCAACAAGCCGGCTCCAAGAAAATTACTGAGCTGCACGGTCGGTTAGACAAAGTAATTTGCATGTCTTGCCGTGGCCTATTAGATCGCTCAAGAATGGATACCTTAATCGAGCAGCTAAACCCAGGAATCCAAAAAGATATATCCGTCGAATTTACACCTGACGGGGATGCCGAGGTTGAAGCATCCGCGAGTTTCAAAGTTCCTCAATGCCCCTCCTGCTTTGGAATATTGAAACCAGATGTTGTCTTTTTCGGTGAAAGTGTTCCAACTGAACGGGTTGTCTCATCTATGGAGCAACTAGAACGCTCCGATGCCCTTCTAGTGGCAGGCAGCTCTCTGACGGTGAATAGTGGAATGCGATTTGCTCGCGCGGCCAGCAAAGCTGGAAAACCCATCGTGATTGTGAACGTCGGTCCAACCAGAGCAGATGAGATAGCTATTGCCAAGATTGAAGCGCCAACATCCGTTGCACTAGAGGAGCTGTTGATTGACTAACACTCATCTTGGGTTGCTTCGTCACGGTCAAACAGACTGGAACATCAACTTTTTATTACAGGGTGTCACCGACATCCCCATGAATCAAACTGGGATTGAGCAGGTGAAACTTGCAGCAAAGGCGATAAGGACTGAGGACTGGGACGTGGTTCTTACTTCCCCCCTTTCTCGAGCCAGACAAACGGCTGAAATCATTGCCAGCCTGCATGGCTATACCGAAGTCATCGAGCAGGAGCTGCTGATAGAACGTTCCTTTGGAGAAGCTGAAGGGCTCTCTCACGATCAATGGAGAGCAAAGTACTCAAACCTAGATGTGATTCCTGGTGGAGAAAGCAGAACTCAATTAGTAGAGCGATCAAGGCTGCTTTTAGAAACTATCTCCCAAGAGCTCGCTGGGAAAAGAGTGCTAGCCATCTCCCACGGTGCATTGATTCGAACTCTGATTGCAATTGCTAGCAACAATGAGCTACCCAGAGACGGAGAAAGACTCGGAAATGCATCTCTAAATGTTGTAAAACACACCGCTAACTCCTGGCACGTTGTCAACTACTCACTTGAGCCTTTGGTTCCCTAAAGCTTTCTAAGAACCTCGAGCAGTTTGGTAGCAGATAAATTCCAATCAAAGCTATATCCTCGGGCCTTTGATCTAGAACTTGCATCGGTCCACTTCTCGGGTTGTTCTAACTCCTGCACTTGACTTGCAAATTTCTCAGGGCTGGTTGCATCGAAATAGAGTGCAGCATCTTGGGCAATTTCTCGAAATATTGGAATATCGGATAGAACCAATGGCAGAGCATGTTTCATGGCCTCAACGAGTGGAATTCCGAAACCTTCATCTTTGGAAGCTGACACCAGAGCGAATGCTTCAGATAGCTCAGATGCATACTCCAAATCGGTAACCCCATTTCTGAACTTGACTCTGCTTGCAGCATCGCCTGCCAAGGATCGAAGCGTTGATTCGCGTTGACTCGAAATTTTGCTCAGAAGAACCAGTTCATACTCCGGCAAAAACTTCATACCCTGCACCAGAACTTCGACATTCTTGTACTCCATGAAGCTACCCATGTAGACCAGCGTGTTTCTGGAACCCTTCGACGACGGCCCATCAATCACACCGAGATGTGAATGCGACTCGGGAGCATTGTAGATTACGTGCACTGCTTTGTTCGTGAGCCTGTTTTTTTCAATCAGGTGTTTACTGGTTTCTGAGACGGTCACAACGGCATCTGCTCGGTTGAGCAGCAGTCGAGCTGGGCCAAACCCCAAATGATATAGCCGCCAGGCAATCCGAACCGGAAACGGAAGAAAAGTCGGCGCCTTTGGGTGTGAGTAGTAGATCAAATCGTGCAAAGTAAGGACCAGTTTGTATTTTCTTCCAAGTGATCCCATTGTTTGCATGGGAGAAAATACATGTGTGGCGTCAATTTTGTTCAGTTTCCGAGCCAGACCTAATTCAGCAATTGGATTACTTGGATTGTTGCCAATAATGTACTGCGTATCGCTAGGAAGCCACTTCAGCACTCGCTTATCGCTTATTAGGGCTGTGATGGCTGTTTGCTTGGCCAATGCCGAAAAAAGCTCAGTTGAGAAACGAGAGATTCCGTCGTGATGTTCGCTTCGAATAAATCGGCAGTCGAAGATCAATTTCATGGCTGGGAATCCAGGAACTCAGCTATGAAATGGGCAGCCTGATCTGGAGCTTCGTAGTGAACAAGGTGGCCAACCCCCTGAATCTCACGATAGGTCGAATTCGAATACTGTTTGCTCACTCGTCGCTGAGTGTCGATGTCTGTAATGTCATCAAGGTTTGCAGCCACCACAAGCACTGGGCAAGTAATTTGTTCAGCAAGTTTTGAAAGGTCCGTTGAAATTGAGGCTTCATAGCCTTCAGTTGCCACTTCAACCGAAGCGAAGTCGCTGAAGTTCGACAAGTGTTGATTGTGAATCCATCGGCGCAGGGCCCTTTGTTTTGTTTTTGCCATCACAACACTCATCACCATTACGGCGAGTTTGCTGCGAAGTAGCCACTGGCCCATTATCCGAGGCAACGCTGAAGCTATTGAATAGTAAAGCCTGGTCAGGTTTGTAAGTGCGGCTTGCGGTCCCGCGAGGGCCGGAGACGACACTGGATTCACCAACGAAACTGATTGGGGCGAATGCTGCGTGGCAAAAAAGCCAACAACTAGAGAACCAAAGCTGTGACCCATAAGGTGTGCTTTACTCTCAAGCCCCAGAGTGCTTAGAAACTGCTGTAGCCAATCAGAGTACGCCTTAATCGAATGTGTGGTCCTCAGAGGTTTGGATTCGCCAAATCCAGGTAGATCAGGAATGATCACACGGAATTTCGTGAGACCACCTGCGATAGCTTGAAGCCCACGATGATTGCCTCGATAGCCATGAATCATCACCAGCGTCTTGTCCGAAATTCCTGTGGACGGATATTCGTAGTAAACGCTAATGTTGCCATCAATTACAGCTGTGTGACGAACTGCTCTTGAACCGGCCGTTTGAAAAAGTTCCTGAGGTAGCACACTGCAAGTCTAGATTGGAAGTTTCAACACCGACCCAGACTCGGGCCTGAATAACACCTGACTGGCCTAGTCTTTGATTGTGAATGACCAGATTATGTTTGACTTTGCTGGCCGCCCAGAGTGGTCAAAAGCCATGGCTGTGTTCGATTTAGAAACCACGGGGCTCGACCTGCGCGAAGCGCGAATCGTCACTGCCTGCGCGGTCGAAATTGATCAGGACGGCAACGTTACCGGTGCTAACAAAGAATGGCTTGCCGATCCCGGGATTGAAATTCCAGTTGCTGCTTCCAATGTACATGGGGTCACTACCGATATAGCCAAAGCAAATGGCAGGCCGGCAAAAGAAGTAGTGGAAGAGCTACTAGATACTCTCCGAGGTTTTTTTGCCCGAGGACTGCCAGTGGTTGCCTTTAATGCTCCATACGATTTCACCATTTTGCATTACGAGGCCCTGCGTCACTCTCTAGAGCCAATCCATGACCCTAAACCAGTTATTGACCCAATGGTGATGGATAAATTCGTTGACACCTACCGTTCGGGGAAGCGAACTCTGGAGGTTGCATCAAAAATTTATGGCGTCGCGCTTGACGATGCTCACAATGCGACCGCAGATGCTGTTGCTGCAGGGCGAGTCGCCCAAGCCATTGCTAAGCGCTATGCGGAGAAATTGCCGGCTGATTTAGATTTGCTGCACAACTCTCAAATTGAGTGGAGTGCTAGCCAAGATGCTTCTTACGAGAAGTTCAGAAGAGGAACTTCACCTGAATTCACGATCCAGCGAGGCTGGCCACTAAAACTCTAGGCGCCGAAGTTTTTATAACGGGCGTTAAAGCGCTCAACACGTCCGGCAGCGTCCATGATTCTTTGCTTGCCTGTGTAGAAAGGGTGAGAAGCGGAAGAAATTTCAACATCGAATACTGGGTATTCCTGTCCGTCTTCCCATTTGACAGTCTTGTTGCTTGAAAGAGTAGAACGAGTTAGAAAGCTCTCACCGGAAGCAAGGTCGCGGAAAACAACTGCCTGGTAAGTTGGGTGAATTTCTGACTTCATGTTCAATACTTTCTAGAATTTGGCTTTTGCTGCCTGTTTCGGCAACTTCCCTACTATACCAGAGGGAAATCCTAGAAAACTAGAGCCTAGTTCTTGGCCCTAACCCTGAATCGATCGCCATCTTTGGTGACTTCAAGCCCAAAGCCGAAAGCGCCTGTGATCTTCTCGGTGGTGAGGGTGGCGCCTATCTCCCCTGCCGCGTAAACCTGCCCCCTGGACAGTATCAGGGCATGAGTGAAGCCTTTCGGGATTTCTTCAATGTGATGGGTGACCATGATGATCGCTGGTGCGCTAGGAGCAGAAGCGTAGTTTCCAAGGACCGAAATGGTGTGCTCTCGTGCTGCCATATCCAAACTGGCCACTGGTTCGTCAAGTAGCAAAAGCTCGGGATCTGGCATAACTGAACGAGCAATTTGAGCCCTCTTTCGTTCGCCGTCGCTCAAAGTACCAAATGGTCGATCGGCGAGTTCGTCAAGTTGCCATTCCGCCAAGACTCGTCTAGCTCGACGCTCATCTACGTCGTCGTATTTTTCATTCCAGCGTCCGGTTATTCCATAACTTGCCGTCATGACTGCATCCAAGACGGTTTCTGAATTTGGGATGTGGACGCTCATAGCATTCGATGCAAATCCAATTCGGGTACGAAGCTCGAAGACATTAACTTCACCCAGAGTCGAACCGAGCAGCTTGGCTGTCCCCGTAGAGGGGTGAATTTGGGATGCTGCAACTCGAAGCAGAGTCGTCTTTCCCGCACCATTTGGCCCAACAATCACCCAGCGCTGATTCGACTGGACCTGCCAGTCAACATTATTGAGTATGGGCCGTTGGTCCCTAAGGACAGTGACATTGTTGAAATCAAGAACGAGGCTCATATTTCGAGCCTAGAGGATTCGGACCAGCTTGCTTTGGTAGGGCACTGTAGTTTCGCGGAGGAATTCTTGCTTAGATTTTGAGCAGCTGCGATTGAATGCCTCCGCCCAGAATCTTTAGATACCGCCGAAAAACCTCTGTGATGCATGGATTTGCTCTAACATCATGGTTATGAATGCTCTTCGAAAACCAGCGATGGTCACGTCTTGAGCATATTGGTCGTTATGGATGTTGACTCAACACTTATCCAGCAGGAAGTCATCGAACTATTAGCCGACTATGCCGGCGTGATGCCAGAAGTAAAAATCATCACCGAACAGGCCATGTCGGGAGAGTTGGATTTTAGGCAGTCACTCGAAAAAAGAGTCGCTCTCCTAGAGGGGCTATCCGAAGAGATCTTTCAATGGCTGAAGCCGCAAATTGAATTAACTCCGGGTGTTGAAGAACTAATCACCGCTGTCCACGGTCTCGGAGGCAAGATTGGCGCTGTAAGCGGTGGATTTAGTCAGGTTCTCGAGCCGCTCGCAAATGAAATTGGTTTGGATTACTGGATGGCAAACAGCCTCGAGGTCTTGAATGGAAAACTAACTGGTTGCTTAGTCGGACCCATCATCGACGCTGAGGCAAAAGCGACGGCTTTAAGAAGCTGGGCCATTGAAAGTGGTATTGCTATTGAGAAGACAATTGCAATCGGCGATGGCGCCAACGATATACCAATGTTGAAGTGTGCCGGGTATGCAGTTGCCTTTAGACCGAAGCAAATACTTAGGCAGTACGCCGATCTCGTAATCGAGGAAAACTCATTGGCATCACTGGTCGGGAAGCTTTACTCACGCGCCAGTTGAGTGAAGTCCCCCGTCAACGTGAATCATTTCTCCTGTCGTTGCAGGGAACCAGTCAGAAAGCAAAGCGATAATTCCGCGTGCGGCAGTCTCGGTGTTAGTCAGATCCCAACCAAGAGGCGCACGATCGGTCCACAATTCCTCCATTGTTGCAAAACCTGGGATTCCTTTAGCCGCAGTGGTGCGCAGAGGCCCGGCGGAAATTAGATTCACCCGGATGCCATCCTTGCCAAGATAGCGAGCGAGATATCTGGAGGTCGACTCAAAAGCAGCCTTAGCCACTCCCATCCAGTCGTAAACCGGCCACGAAACAGTTGCGTCGAAAGTGAGCCCTACTACCGAAGAAGGATTGTTAAGCACTGGCTTGGCAGCCATGGTTATCGACTTTAGTGAATATGCAGAAACCTCGACTGCGGTTGAAACATCCGACCAAGGAGTTTCAAGAAAGTTGCCGCCCAGCGCCGTTTGTGGGGCAAATGCGATTGCATGAACGATCCCATCGATGGAATCGAAGTGTTCTTTGATTCTTCCAGAAAGTGCTGATAGGTCAGCTTCGCTGGTTGCATCTAGCTCGATAACCGGTGCTGATTTTGGAAGGCGTTCAGCGATCTTGGTTGTTATTGGGAGCATTCTTCCAAAGGAGGAGAGAATTACTTGAGCACCTTGCTCTTGAGCTAGTTTCGCTACAGAAAAAGCAATGGAGGCCTCGGTGAGAACGCCGGTGATCAAAATCTTCTTGCCTTCTAGAATTCCCATGCGATTCTCCTTCTTCTTCTAGGTCTAAATGTAGTGCGGGTTGGGCAAGTACTTAGTGTCCCATTCCAAGTCCACCATCTACAGGTATAACTGCTCCTGAAATGTACGACGCGTCATCGCTGGCAAGCCACAGGCAGACTCTGGCTACTTCCGCCGGCGTTGCGAAGCGACCTGCCGGAATTCTAGATAAATAATCCTTTTGCTGTTCATCAGTAAGCTCCGCGGTCATGTCTGTGTCGATGAATCCTGGGGCCACAACATTGGCAGTAATACCGCGACCGCCTAATTCACGGGTAAGTGATCTTGCCATTCCAACCAGTGCGGATTTTGATGCCGAGTAGTTGATCTGTCCTGGAGACCCTAATAGGCCAACTACTGAACCAATCAGCAAAACTCTTCCAAATCGTTGTTTGATCATGGACTTTGTGGCGCGCTTTAGTACCCGAAATACACCATTCAAATTTGTGTCAATTACTTGCTCGAAATCTTCGTCACTCATGCGCATCAAAAGTGTGTCCTTGGTAATGCCGGCATTAGCTACCAAAATTTCGATAGGTCCCAAATTCTTTTCAACCTCTGCTACGGCAGCATCTAAGGAGGCTGCATCCAATACGTCGGCTTTGACAGCAAGTGATCCCTCTGGACCCGAACCAGAGCGGACAGTCACGGCCACTTTATGCCCAGCCGCAACGAATTGCTCCGCTATGGCATAACCAATTCCTCGGTTTCCTCCGGTAATCAGCACCACTCTCGAGCCAGTCATCAAGATTTCCTTTGTCTTTCGGGAATAGCAGTCCAGCCATCTGGTTTGAACTAAATGAAGTCTAGTCTTAGCCTTGAAATGTCCTGATTTAATACAAGAAGGTTGCCTTGGAAAAGCCCCAGAGCATCACAACCGTTGGCCAGTCGCCTGATTCTGAGCGAAACTCCCGCATGGTGAAGTACCTCATTGCCATGACCATTCGAGTGGTCTGCATTGTTGCGGCAATCTTTGTCGAAGGCTGGCTTATGTGGCTTTGTTTTGCTGGGGCAATTTTCTTGCCCTACTTCGCGGTAGTTATTGCCAACGCCCAGGCTCCAAAGTCCAGCACCATGAATCAAGTCACAGTTGTGGCTAAACCAATCTCTGTCGATCTCGGTGCGCAGTTCAAGAAGAACTAGTCCTTGACTGAAAACCCACCAGCAAAATGCTCCCGCGCTGGGTGCTCTCTTCCGGCAACACGTACGCTAATTTGGGCAAACCCAAGAATTCACCTGGATGGTCGAACAAAAACCTGGCTCGCATGCCAACAGCACCTGGAATACCTGAGAAACTATCTAGAAGATCGCTCATTTCTTATTGAGGTTAGGCAATACAAGTGAATTTGTTATCAAAATCCTTGCTGCGTTGGTTGTCTTGGTTTTTATTTGCCTCATTATTTGCAGCAGCCTGCGTAGGTCTAGCCAATTGGCAGCTTGATCGACGCGATCAAGCTGTCTCAAAAATCCAACGCATGATAGACAATTACGACAAGAAAGCAATTGCATTCGATTCAATCTCGGAACTTACTCTCGATAATGTGACCTTGTTTGAATGGACACCTGTTGAAATTGCCGGAAAATACCTAACTGACCAAATGCTGCTGGTTCGAAATCGACCAATTGCTGGTCAACCTGGTTTCGTACAGTTGGTTCCCTTTCAGCTTGCAAGTGGTGAAGTAGTAATCATCGAGCGCGGTTGGATTCCTGCTAACTCAGAACTGGCACCGGCAACAACGATGACTCCTTCAGATCAGTCCAAGGTCTTGGTTGCACGGGTGCGCTTAAGTGAGCTGACGCCAAATCGTGACTCCCCTGCCGGCTTTGCAACTAGCATCCATCTGGAGTCCTTGGAGTCAGCTCTAGGCACGCCTTTGGAGAAGGAGTTTTACCTACGATTAATCTCCGAGCTACCTGGTGAACCAAGCTCTCCGCAGCCGCTGAGTAAACCAACCCTTGATGAGGGAAACCATCTAAGTTATGCAGTCCAGTGGATATTGTTTGCTCTGATGGGCTTCTTTGCTCTGTTTTGGGCAATTCGGCAAGAGCGAGAGTATCGGCGAATTGAAAAGGACCCAACCTATATCCCGCGTACTCAGCGTAGCCGTAAGCGCACGGATGGCGACATTGAAGATGAGCTTTTAGACGCAAAAAACTAACTCAGCGAGATTAAATCTGCGTATTGATCTGACCAGTGATCTTCTGTTCCGTCAGGCAATATCAGCACTCTTTCTGGATTCAATGCCAAAACGGCACCTTCATCATGGGAAACCAAAACCACTGCCCCGGTGAAGCTCGCTAGGGCACTCAAGATTTCTTTGCGCGAAGCAGGATCCAAGTTGTTTGTTGGCTCATCTAGTAGCAGCACGTTAGCAGAGGAGACCACAAGGGAAGCCAAGGCAAGCCGTGTTTTTTCGCCACCACTTAGAACTGCAGCCTTTTTGTTTACATCATCACCACTAAACAAGAATGAACCAAGAACTTTCCGGGTGTCAGCATCTCCTAAGTGTGGCGCGGAACGCTGCATGTTCTCAAGAACAGTTCGATTCACGTCAAGGGTTTCGTGTTCCTGGGCATAATAGCCAATTTTCAATCCGTGACCGGGTTCGATTTGTCCGGTGTCAGGTTTATCGACACCAGCCAGAATTCGAAGCAATGTGGTTTTCCCAGCACCGTTTAGACCAATGATTACCACCTTTGACCCGCGGTCGATTGCTAGATCAACAGCGGTGAATATCTCCAACGAGCCATAACTTTTGCTAAGACCTGATGCCATAAGGGGTGTTTTGCCGCAGGGAGCTGGATCTGGAAAACGAATCTTCGCTACGCGATCGGATTGTCCAACATCATCAAGATCGTCCAGAAGTTTCTGGGCTCTTCTGGCCATCTGTTGTGCAGCAACGGCCTTAGTCGCTTTAGCTCCGAATTTCGCAGCCTGCAAGCTCAAGGTCGCCGCCTTCTTTTCAGCGTTTGCTCGCTCACGCTTTCGTCGCTCTTCATCTGATTCGCGTTGCTTGAGGTACGCCTTCCAACCCATGTTGTAAATATCAATTACTTGGCGGTTGGTATCCAGATAGAAAACCCGATTAACAGTGCTTTCAACCACGTCAATGTCGTGACTGATAACAATCAGCCCACCCTGGTAGCTTCGGAGAAAATCTCTCAGCCAAACAACAGAGTCAGCGTCTAAGTGGTTTGTGGGTTCATCTAGCAACATAGTCTCAGCATTAGAAAAAAGTATTCGAGCAAGCTCCACGCGGCGGCGTTGACCGCCTGACAAAGTTTTTAGTGGCTGACTGAGGATTCTTTCCTCTATACCTAGGTTGCTAGCTATTGCAGCGCCTTGAGCTTCCGCAGAGTATCCACCTGCCGCTTGGAATCTCTCTTCGAGTTTTGAGTATTTAGCCATTGCAGCTTGGGCTTGCGCTCCAGTTGCCGTGGACATTGCCTCAGCGCTTGAACCCATTAGCCGCAGTAAATCGCCTAATCCCCTGGCGTTTAGAATTCGATCCCTTGCTAGCTCTTCTGGGTTTCCTGTTCTCGGATCCTGGGGCAAGTAGCCAATCTCACCGGTTCGTTCAACATGTCCAGCACTGGGAGGCCCATCCCCGGCCAAGATTTTTGTAAGCGTGGTTTTTCCGGCGCCATTTCTACCAACCAGACCGATTTTGTCACCAGAAGCTACGCGAAAATTCACTCCACTCATGAGTGTTCGCGCACCTATGGTTATCTCCAGGTCCTTAACAATTAGCAAGAGCTGGTCCTTTTGGTGGATGTACTAGCAAAGCCTTTAGTCTACAATCGTCACTAGCACCTAACTTCTCCCACGATTATGAGGTACAAATATGTCTCTTCAGATTTCTGCTAGACCAACCCTGATTGACAGAGTGGTTCCAAGAAACATGGCAAACAGTGTTGCCCTGGTCTTCGGAGGCGCAGTACTCACCGCAATTGCGGCTCAAATCGCTATCCCAATGTGGCCAGTGCCGATAACGGGCCAGACTTTTGCAGTACTCCTGGTTGGCGCTGTTCTTGGTGCATCGCGAGGCGCTCTATCGATGATCACTTACTTTTCTTTAGGGGCTGCGGGTTTGCCGGTTTTTACTGGAGCGGTCGCAGGAATTACCTTCGGTACAACATTTGGCTACCTGGTTGGCTTCATAGCCGCTGCAGCAGTAGTTGGTTGGTTTAGTCAACTGAACTGGCACAAGAAAGTTTCCGGGGTTATCGCAAGCTTCGTAATAGGTAATGCAGTGATTTATCTTTTTGGACTACCTTGGCTTGCTTTTGCACTTTCAAACCTAGGGTTGGCTAGCGATATAGGGTCGGTAGTTGCTGCTGGCCTTGTTCCGTTTTTGGTTGGAGATGTTATTAAGATGGCTTTGGCTGCGGCCGCTTTACCGCTGGCTTGGAAGTATCTCGGAACTAAATAGAGAATCCGATTGCCCGCATCTGTTCGCGACCGTCATCTGTGATCTTCTCTGGACCCCAGGGTGGCATCCAGACCCAATTAATGCGAAATGCGTCAACAACACCATCAAGGGCTTCCGCGGTTTGCTCCTCCAAAACATCGGTTAGAGGACAGCCTGCCGAAGTTAGTGTCATGTTGATCAACAGTGACTCATCTTCATCTGCAAGCTCAAGTCCGTAAATTAGACCCAAATCAACTATGTTGACACCAATTTCCGGGTCAATAACTTCCTTGAGCGCTTCTTCTACTTTGTCATAGAGTACTGGCTCTAGTTGTCTTGGCATGTTATGCGTTCACGTACCTGTCGTAGCCATCCGCTTCTAGTCTGTCGGCAAGTTCGGGACCGCCTTGTTCAGCGATTTTACCTGCTACGAAGACGTGGACAAAATCTGGCTTGATGTAGTTCAAAATTCGGGTGTAGTGAGTGATTAGCAACACACCCATGCTGTTCTCCGCCTTGATGCGGTTTACACCCTCTGCCACTACGCGAAGGGCATCAACGTCAAGACCTGAATCGGTTTCATCCAGTACAGCCATCTTCGGCTTCAAAAGCTCCATCTGCAAAATCTCGTGACGCTTTTTTTCACCACCAGAAAATCCTTCATTAACATTTCTTTCTGTGAAGGCTGAATCCATCTTTAGATTTTCCATAGCGGTTCTAACATCCGCGATCCAACCGCGAAGGGCTGGAGCTTTACCGTCCACGGCAGTTTTTGCAGTGCGAAGAAAGTTTGAAACACTTACGCCTGGAATTTCAACCGGGTACTGCATGGCGAGGAACAATCCAGCTCTGGCCCGCTCGTCGACCGACATCTCTAGAACGTTCTGCCCATCGAGCAAAATTTCACCCTGAGTGACTTGATATTTAGGGTGACCGGCAATCGAATAGGCCAAAGTTGACTTCCCTGATCCATTTGGACCCATAACAGCGTGAGTTTCTCCACTTTTTATAACTAGGTCGACTCCGCGGAGGATTTCCTTGGTGCCTTGCTCGGTTTCAACCGAGACGTGCAGGTTCTTGATTTCTAGTGTCGCCATGTTATTACTCCGTGTCCTTGTCGTACTCGATGAATACTTCGCCATTTTCAACCAACACTTCATAAACCGCCACTGGTTCATATGCAGGAAGACTCAGCGGTGCACCAGTTTCAAGAGAAAATTTTGCTCCGTGTGCCCAGCACTCGATAGTTTCGTCGTCGACGAATCCTTCGCTAAGTGAAATCTCTCCATGCGAGCACTTATCGGCAATGGCCTTAAATTCGCCTTTTTTTGTGTGGACTAGGGCAATAGCGTCATCGCCGATCTTTATGCGAAGCGCCTTTCCTGGTTTGATGTCTTCAACCTTGCAGATCATTAAGGCCATTAGCTTGCGCTCCTTTCAAGCTCGTCTTCAATTGAGGCTGCTAAGCGCTCTTCGAGTTCAGGAACTCCAATTTGCTGAACTACTTCCATTAGAAAGCCTCGCACGACTAGGCGTCTTGCTTCAAGCTCCGAAAGACCTCGCGCTTGAAGGTAGAACAGCTGTTCATCATCGAAACGCCCGGAAGCGCTGGCATGCCCAGCTCCTTGAATCTGACCAGTTTCAATTTCTAGGTTTGGAACTGAATCGGCTCGCGCTCCGTCAGTTAGAAGCAGGTTTCGGTTGAGTTCGTAAGTGTCGGTGCCTTCGGCTGCAGCTCGAATTAGAACATCTCCGACCCAAACCGTGTGAGCCTTCGCGCCCTGTAATGCCCCCTTGTAAGTCACTCGAGACTTGCAATTCGGTGCAGAATGATCAACAAAAATTCTGTGCTCAAGGTACTGACCAGCATCCGCAAAGTACAGACCGTATAAGGCCGCATCTCCACCCGGGGCGCCAAAGTAAGCCGATGGAGTCATGCGTACAACTTTTCCACCAAGAGTGACCATCACGTGTTTGAAAGTTGAGTTACGACCAAGAAATGCATACTGCGCTCCGTTATGAATTGAATCTGCGTTCCAGTCCTGGATTGAAACAACAGTGAGTTTTGCCTCATCTTCAATGACAAACTCAATGTTCTCGGACAGGGTTGCATCGCCGCGGTGGTCGATAACAACAACTGCATCAGAGCCTGTCTTGGCTTCGATGATTACATGAAGGGCAGCAGGGTCAGCAGAGATTGAAGTAATGGTTAAAGTGCTTTGGGCTGAGTTGGTCACAGATGCCGAAATAGAAACCAGGTAAGCAGCTTTGGCGGCTTCCCAACCAGCGGCTGCAACTCGATCTTCAGGGATTCCTGCAGCACCGAAAAGCTTGTGATCAGAATCGATCCAAGAGCTTTCAACTCCATCGGCTAACTTGGCTTCAATATCGCCTGAGAATTCATCCAATGAGTCTTGATCTAATCCCCCAAGGCGGTCAGCGGTGATGTATCTCCACTGTTCTTCGCGCGTGGAGATGTCTGCAAAGTCGCTTAGCTTGGTTGATTTTAGCCTCTCGGAGCGAGTTTGAATCGGAACACCAAAGCCATGACTGTGCTCCGACAACCCATGCTGAGCTGTCTTGGTTGCTTCGCTCACTAGCCGACGGCCCCTTCCATCTGCATCTCGATAAGCTTGTTCAGCTCGAGCGCATACTCCATCGGCAGTTCTTTGGCTATTGGTTCGATAAATCCTCGGACAATCATCGCCATCGCTTCATCCTCTGGCATTCCGCGGGACTGCAGATAGAACAACTGCTCTTCACTTACACGCGAAACTGTAGCTTCATGACCCATCGACACATCGTCTTCTCGCACGTCAACGGCGGGGTATGTATCCGAGCGAGAAATTGTGTCTACCAAAAGTGCGTCACAGCGGACAGTGTTAGCGCTGTGGTGAGCCCCAGGGTTGACCCTGATCTCACCTCGGTAGGAAGTTCTTCCGCCACCACGTGCAATTGACTTAGAAACGATTGAACTGGATGTGTACGGGGCAAGGTGGATCATCTTGGCTCCCGCGTCTTGGTGCTGACCTTCTCCAGCAAAAGCAACTGACAGCGTCTCACCGCGAGCTCTTTCTCCAGCGAGTATTACTGAAGGGTATTTCATGGTGACTTTGGAACCGATGTTGCCATCGATCCACTCCATGGTTGCTCCCTCGTGGGCAATCGCTCGTTTGGTGACAAGGTTGTAGACGTTGTTGGACCAGTTTTGAATTGTTGTGTAGCGCACACGTGCGCCTTTTTTCACAATGATTTCTACTACCGCTGAGTGAAGCGAGTCAGACTTATAGACCGGCGCAGTACACCCTTCGATGTAGTGCACGTATGAATCTTCATCCGCAATAATCAGTGTTCTTTCGAACTGACCCATATTCTCAGTGTTGATTCTAAAATACGCCTGGAGCGGGATCTCAACATGAACACCCTTTGGAACATATACGAATGAACCGCCTGACCAAACGGAAGTATTAAGTGCTGCAAATTTGTTGTCTCCGGCCGGGATAACCGTTCCGAAGTACTCCTTAAAGATTTCTGGGTGCTCTTTAAGAGCAGTGTCGGTATCCAGGAAAATGACTCCCTTTTTCTCAAGTTCTTCATTTATCTGGTGGTAGACAACTTCGGATTCGT
>CAZKQH010000003.1:0-772 GCA_964554845.1 uncultured Rhodoluna sp.
AGTCACAGCTCCGCTAATGACGGCTCTCAAAACAGACCGAGTAAATCACGCTTACCTTTTCTCAGGTCCCAGGGGTTGCGGTAAAACCACCTCTGCAAGAATCTTGGCCCGTTGCCTAAACTGCGCCGAAGGTCCAACTGACACTCCTTGCGGAAAATGCCCAAGCTGCATTGAGCTTTCTCGTGATGGATCAGGATCTCTAGACGTAGTTGAAATTGATGCTGCCTCGCATAACGGTGTTGATGACGCAAGAGATCTTCGTGAGCGAGCAATCTTTGCACCAGCTCGTGATCGCTACAAGATCTTCATCCTCGATGAGGCTCACATGGTCACACCTCAGGGATTCAACGCACTGCTAAAGATTGTTGAAGAACCACCAGCCCACGTGAAGTTCATCTTTGCAACCACCGAACCTGAAAAGGTAATCGGGACTATTCGCTCCCGCACTCATCACTATCCATTTCGACTAGTGCCTCCAGCGCAGATGCTTTCATACCTGGAAGAAGTTTGTAAATCAGAGATTGTCACACCGGGTCCTGGAGTGTTGACTCTGGTGGTTCGCGCCGGCGGTGGATCGGTTCGTGATTCGCTCTCACTTTTGGATCAGCTAATTGCAGGATCTGAAGTAAAGAGCGGCAAAGCCGAAATCGAATATGACCGCGCAGCTGCGTTATTGGGCTACACCCACGCAAGCCTGCTTGATGAAGTGGTGGATGCTTTTGCAACCCAGAATTCCTCATTGGTTTTCTCGTCAGTAGATAAAGTCATTCAG
>CAZKQH010000003.1:782-14400 GCA_964554845.1 uncultured Rhodoluna sp.
GGCCAGGACGCAAGACGATTTGTTGAAGACCTACTTGAGAAGCTTCGCGACTTGATTGTTGTTCTCTCAGTTGGCGATGAAGCCAAGGCTGTACTTAGAGGTATCGCAGACGACGAGATTGAGAAGATGAAACTTCAGGCAATGAGCTTTGGCATGAGTGAACTAACTCACGCAGCCAACGCAGTTTCAGCTGCTCTTTCTGAGATGTCAGGGGCAACCAGTCCAAAGCTGCAGCTTGAACTGATGTGTGCGAAGGTACTGGTTCCTTCCAGTGATAAAACTGAAGTTGGGTCACTGGCCCGTATTGAAAGACTGGAGCGTCGCGTCGGCGTCGCGCAGAGCCCAGATGCAGCCCCAGTGCAAGCAGCTCCTATTAAGGCTGCACCTGTACAGTCTGCTCCAGCTGCAGCTGCTCAACCAGTAGCACCCGCCGCAGCAAAGTCTGCTCCAGTAGCACCGGTAGCAAAACCTGCAGCGCAGTCACCTGTTTCAACGAGCGGTGTCTCAACGCAAGCCATGATTGCCGCTTGGCCTGAAATTCTTAGCCAAGTAAAAGCTGAGTCAAAGTCAGCCTGGGTAGTTGCCTTCACGCTAACCGTCATGGATTTGTCTGGTGATGTATTGACCTTGAAGTTCTTGAGCCAAAAAGATCTAGATGGTTTCAAGGCAGATAGTCGCTCCACTGACGCCCTTCGAAAAGCTATCTTCGCTGTTTTAGGTCTCCAGGTGAAATTCAAACCACACGTTGAAGAATCAGCCGCGGAGGTTTCTAACGAGGCAGCAGTTGATGCCCACCCTCCAACAACAGCGATTCCAGTTGTAAAAGTTGACGAACCTTCTGTACCTGAGACTAAATCACGCAACGGAATGGTGAACGAGGAAGCTCGCTACGGAGAGTCATTGCTTCGCGAAATGCTTGGAGCAGAACCAATGCAGGACCCTAAAGCCGGTGGTCGATAGATGTATGAGGGAGTAATCCAGGAGCTAATTGACGAGCTCGGAAGACTTCCTGGAGTTGGACCTAAGTCTGCCCAGCGAATCGCCTTCTATCTTTTGCAGGCCGATGAAGATCAAGCCAAGCGCTTGGCTGAGGTGCTAACCGAGGTAAAGGAACGGGTTAGGTTTTGTGATCAGTGCGGCAACGTTGCTGAAGCAGAGCTTTGCAACATCTGCCGCGATCCAAGAAGATCTAAGGCCAGCATCTGTGTGGTTGAAGAATCCAAAGATGTTCAGGCAATCGAGAGGACTCGTGAGTTCAAGGGTTTGTATCACGTGCTCGGGGGAGCGATTTCCCCGATTGAAGGAATTGGACCGGACAATCTTCGAATCAAGGAGCTGGTTTCACGTCTTGCCGATCCTGAGATCAAGGAAATCATCATCGCTACCGACCCCAATTTAGAGGGCGAGGCTACCGCCACCTATTTGACACGAATGCTTTCCCCGATGGGAATCACAATTTCTAGGCTTGCTTCAGGGCTGCCAGTTGGTGGCGATTTGGAATATGCCGACGAGATTACGCTCGGTCGGGCCTTTGAGGGCAGAAGGACAGTCAGCTAGACTTGGGACTTATCGCCTCAATGATCGAGGCAAATCCCCAAGAATTCTATCCAGGAGCTGGTTTTGGCACTCATCGTTCAGAAGTTCGGCGGTTCATCCGTCGGCGATGCTGAAAAGATCAAGTTAGTCGCCAAACGCGTAATCGAGACCCACAAATCAGGAAACCAAGTTGTCGTTGTTGTTTCCGCCATGGGCGATACCACAGACGAACTATTGGATCTTGCCAACGGTGTTTCTAAAGATCCTTACGCAACTCCAAGAGAGCTAGATATGTTGCTCACCGCAGGAGAAAGAATCTCAGTTGCATTGTTGTCAATGGCAATCAACGACATGGGAGAAAAATCTAGATCCTTCTCAGGTCTTCAGGCTGGAATCATCACCGATTCAACTTATGGAAACGCAAGAATTTCTGAAGTGACTCCAGATCGCGTCCAGACCGCAATCGATGCCGGTGAAATTGCAATTGTTGCCGGCTTCCAAGGCTTTGATCCTTCCAGTGGCGACATCACCACTTTGGGTCGCGGTGGCTCTGACACCACAGCAGTTGCTCTAGCAGCTGGACTAAATGCTGATCTTTGTGAGATTTACAGCGATGTGGACGGCGTCTACACAGCAGATCCACGCATGATCCCAAGTGCCAGAAAGCTTGCTTCAATCGATATCGAGTCGATGCTGGAGCTGGCTGCTGCCGGGGCCAAGATTTTGTACATCAGGGCAGTGGAGTTTGCAAGAAGACACAAGGTAAATCTTCGGGTTCGTTCAACCTTTAGCGACGACCCCGGAACTATTGTCTATTCGACAGGAGAAAACATGGAAGAGTCCGTAGTTGCAGGCGTAGCCGTAGACAAAGGTCAGTCCAAAATCACCGTGGTAGGTGTTCCGGATGTCCCGGGTACTGCTGCTGAGATCTTCACCGTGGTTGCCAAGGCCGATGTGAACGTGGACATGATTGTTCAAAACATTGCTGCCTCCAAGACCCACCTGTCTGATATTTCATTCACACTTCCAGCCGATGACTTCAAAAGAGCCGTTCAGGCCCTAGAAGACGCCAAGGCGAAAATCGGCTTTGAGTCGCTACAGCTTGATGAGAAAATCGGAAAGCTCTCCATCGTTGGTTCGGGTATGAAAACCCACTCCGGTGTATCCGCTACCTTGTTCGGAGCCCTGGCAAAAGCAGGAGTAAACATCGAGATGATTTCCACCTCTGAGATTCGCATCTCGGTAGTCACAGACATCGCTCAGGTTGACGATGCAGCACGTGTTGTTCACACCGCCTTCGGCCTTGATGGCGATGGCGAAGCAATCATTTACGCAGGAACTGGAAGATAACCTTGTCAAGAAAACCAAACCTGGCTTTAGTTGGGGCTACCGGTGCCGTGGGTACCGTCATGATTGACATCATCAACAACAGAGAAAACATATGGGGCGAGATCAGGCTAATCGCATCCAAGCGCTCTGCCGGCAAGAAGATTACTGTTCACGGCCAAGAGCTAACTGTTGTTGAACTTGCTCCGGAAGCATTCGATGGCATCGACATTGCACTGTTTGATGTTCCCGATGAAGTGTCCGTTGTTTGGGCACCGATTGCGGCCGAGCGCGGAGCAGTCGCAGTTGATAACTCAGGAGCTTTCCGAATGAACGACCAGGTTCCACTGGTTGTTCCAGAAGTAAACCCTGAGCAAACCAAGAACCGACCGCTTGGAATAATTTCAAACCCAAACTGCACCACCATGACCATGATGGCTGCCCTTGGTGCACTGCATCGCAAGTGGACACTAACCGAGTTGGTTGTTGCTAGCTACCAGGCCGTATCCGGAGCTGGTGCTGCTGGAATCGATCAGCTTCAAAAAGAAACTGCCGCGGTAGCCAAGGATCCAATGGCGGGAATAACTTCAGACAGTGTTTCGCAGGTCATCAAGTCGGCGGGACTTTCTCAGTCCGATTCACTTTGGGATGTCCCTATTGCACTCAACGTTATACCTTTCGCGGGATCACTAAAGGACGGTGGCCACACCTCTGAAGAGATGAAGGTGCGCAACGAATCGCGCAAGATACTTGGAATTCCAAACTTGAAAGTTGCAGCTAGCTGCGTTCGCGTTCCAGTCCAGGTCTCACACTCCTTAGCTGTTCACGCCACCTTCAAGGATCCGCTAACTGTTGCTGAGGTTCACGCGGTACTTGAAAAAGAGCCAACTGTGGTTTTGATGGATGATCCAGCCAAGGGCGTTTATCCAACCCCTGCTCACGTGGCAGGGCAAGACCCGACCTTCGTGGGAAGAGTGCGGCAGTCACTGGATTTTGCCAACAGCATTGAGATGTTCGTAGTGGGCGATAACCTTCGAAAAGGTGCAGCCTTGAACACCTATGAAATTGCCGAGCTAGTTGCTAAAGAGTTTTAGTGATAACTAAGCGCCGATCCCTGGCCAAGTCCATAACGTGGCGACTAATTGCCATAGCTGTGACCTTCATAGTGGGCTTCGTGATGACAGGCAGCTGGCAGTTTGCTGCCTCGTTGTCCTTGATCTCAAACCTGATTAACTTCGTGCTTTACTACATTCACGAACGATTCTGGCTGAAGATCAACTGGGGTAGAAAATAGCTAAAAATCTTTACCCACTTGCAACAAACCGTTGGCGTTGAATCAAGGGTTTCCAGATTCCCCGCAGCTATCATCAAGGTATGTCGAAGTTTTACCTGGGGTCCAGCTTGCTTGTCGCAACTTTGTTGCTAGCTGGCTGCGCAGCGGAAACATACATCTCAACCCCAGTTGCCACACCAACTCCAGTTATTGCACCTGAGCTAATTCCAACCGCGCCTCCTGAACAGGTTGTCGATGTTATCCCAGAAGGCTTTTTGACAAGCTACGGCGACATCATATTCAGAGTCGGCGATGGCCCAACCTGGTGCACCATGAGTGAGTTTGATAACTTCGTGATTTGCGAGCACAGAGAATTCGATGCCAAGTATGAGCAACTTCCACTTCCTGCCGACTGCCAATACACCTATGGTTACCAGCTGCGACTTCGTGGCGCGCCAGTTGAGGGATCTAAGATGGCTGAGTTCACTTGTGCCAACGCCAACTGGTCAGATCCATCGGCTGCACCGATTCTTGCCAGCGGCGAGAGAATTACAATATTTGGATTCAGTTGCTTCGTTGAAAAACAAGCAGCTCGATGTGAGAACTCAATGGGTGACTTTATTGTGCTTGGGCCTGACGCCTGGGCAATGAGTGAATAGCCCTTCGCTAATCTTTTGGCAGCAAAGTAATTAGTCTTACCTCTGGTCGACAGAAAAACCGAACTGGCGCAAAAATAGAGTTTCCTAATCCGGCAACCACGCTAAGCACTGACTGCTTTCCTTCAAATTCCCAACCAGATAAACCGCGGGCAAATCTGTTTGGCAAATCCGAGTTTGTGGTTAGCGCTCCAACCAAAGGTATTCTTACTTGACCGCCGTGAGTGTGTCCGGCAAAAATCATTTGCGCCCCAAAGCCTGTGAGCTTCTCGATTGCCTCCAGGTATGGAGCATGGGTTAGAGCGATTGAAAAATGGTCGCTTCGAACTAGCAGATCAAATTTGGCGAAGCCGATGTGATAGTCATCGATTCCAAGAAATCGGATTCTATTTCCATTGACTTGAACATCGGCGAATCGGTTGTTGAGATTTACCCAACCTGCGCCTTCGAAAGCCTTAGTTAATTCCTCAGTGTTTAGGCTGTCGGAATTTGGTTTAGTCGAGGTGTGAAAGATGTATCCGAAGGGGTTTTTGGCAACGGGTGCGAAGTAGTCATTTGAACCATGAACGAAGACCCCGGGCTTGGTTAGTAGGGGAGATAGGGCATCAAGCAGGGGCTTGATGGCATTTTTGTGACCTAGGTTATCTCCAGTATTTACAACCAGATCAATCTGCTTTTGCCCAAGAGACCGAAGAAATTTCATCTTGTTTTTCTGCCAGGGGGCGAGATGAATATCGCCAATCTGGAGCACCCGAATCGCGTTAGTGCCCTTTGGCAAAACCTTTATCGATTGCTGGCGAATCACATAAAGCTGCCGCTCAATAACTATTGCCCAGACAGCAAGCCCAATTAGAACCGCTGCAACTAGAAGGCTAATTAGGGCCCTTACTTATTATCAGCAGGATCGCACCTAGACCCTCAGCTGGCGTTCCAGCTGCTGGGCTGGTTCCAACAACATTGCCCTTAGGAATTGTTGAGGAGTTGACGAAGAAAGTGTTTTGGGTGGGCTGAGGCTCACTCACTGCCGAGAATCCTGCAGCCAGAAGTTTTGCTTTAGCGGCTGCAACGCTCAGGCCGGAAACATCGGGAACTACAACTTCGCCACCCTTGCTAATAAAGAGTGTGACCATGGAACCTCGAATTACCTCAGTACCAGGTTCGATGTCGGCAAAGGCAATGGTTCCAATTGGATTCAATGACAGCACAGGGGTCTTGTCAATTTTTACCGATAGACCAGCCAGCTTTATAAACTCTTCAGCATCTGCTGGAAGCAGTGCATTTACCTCCGGCATAATCACCTTCGATGCGCCTAGATACAGAGCCGGTGGCTCAGGGAATGCAGACCCTCCGTATATGGAATTTGCCTTAGTCATAACCTTGCGCCAAATTTCGTGACGAACCGCGCCACCAAACAGACCCCTAACTGAGGTGTTGTCAACTTTGATTGCACCGGAAACGTTTCCAACCCAGGCGGCTGTTGCAACCTCTGTCGAGAAGCCAGTCATCCAGGTTTGAACCGAACCGTCTGAGGTTCCAGTTTTTCCAGCAATTGGAACATCGTCATCTATTTGTGAGCGCGTTCCAGTACCACCTTTGATGACCTGCTCAAAGGCGTAAGTTGCAGCTGCCGCTACCTCTGGGCTCATTGCTTGTGAACACTGTGAAACTGGTACACGCATTTCTTGGCTGGTTGCGCGAACCACAACTCTGTCTATAGCAATTGGGGAACAATAGGTGCCCTGGTTGGCAAAGCCAGCCATGGCACCGGCCAAGGAAAGTGCTGAAAGCTCATTGGTGCCAAGCACCGAAGATGGCACATAAGAGAGTTCATCGCCATCTGCCCGCTTAACACCAAGCCGCATTGCCATGTCCCTGATATCGCAAAGATCCAGCTGGGCGGCCATCGAAACATAGGAGGTGTTGATAGATCTAGTGGTGGAGCGAAGCACGTTTTCATTGACGTACTTCTCATCGTTGGAGTTTTGAGGCTCCCAGACTCCAACTAGTCCGCCACAGCGAGCCGAGAACTCTTCAGCGTTCCATTCGCGCTTTCTGGCATCCACTCGATCCCCAAGGAGGAAACCTCTGGAAAGCCATTCGGCAAGAACAAAAATCTTGTAAGTTGAGCCGGTCTGGAATCCAGAAGATCCACCGTAGGCCCGATCGGTTGAGTAGTTAACGCTTGTGGTGGTTGGGTCTTCATCGACGTTTTGATCAAAGACGCGGTTTTGGCTCATCGCCAAAACTCTTCCGGTTCCAACCTCCACTGAAACCGAGGCCGCTCCAAGTTCCCACTCGTTATCTACTGGCATCTCGCGCTTGACCACTTTGTCGGTGGTAGTTTGCAAATCGATGTCCATGGTCGAGTAAATCTCAAGTCCACCTCGGCGAAGCAGCGTTTCGCGGTCTTCAATAGCTAGACCAAACTCAGGGGAATTTCTAATAGTCCAAACCACGTAGTCACAAAAGTAAGCGGTTTGCTGGTTAGCTTCGCAACCGGTTGGTGCTTTGGTGATGTTTGGCACAACCGGCTCAGCCTTATAAGCATTGGCTTCTGCTGCGGTTATGTAGCCCTCATCGCGCATGTTGTCGATGACATAGTCGCGTCGTTCTTTTGCAATTGGAAGATTCTCTGGCTCGTCAGGCTTGTATTCGTTTGGAGCTTTTAGCATCGCAGCCAGCAGGGCCGCCTGCGGAACTGTCAATTCCGATGCTTTGACTCCGAAGTAGTAGTTGGCGGCAGCTTCGATTCCGTTGATCTGGTTTCCAAAAAATGACAGGTTCAAATATCCGGCAAGAATTTCCTTCTTGGTGGCCACTGACTCCAGCGCGATGGCCAGTCTGATCTCTCTAAGCTTTCGATCGACGGTGGCAACGGTGGCTGCCTCGATCGCTTCTTCGTCGCCAGAAAGGTTAGCTGCCTCAACTAGGGAGTTTTTGACGTACTGCATAGTGATGGTGGAAGCTCCAGGTCCAGAAAGACCTGAGGCGGCAACACCCACGGTGGCTCTGGCTAGGGAGAGGACGTCCACCCCACCATGAAGGAAGAATCTGGGGTCTTCAGTGGCAACTACGGCATTTCTAATGTTTGGGCTCATCTGGTCGTAGTCAACCGAGATGCGGTTCTCGTGGTAGAAAGTGGCCACAAGCACCGGTTCGCCGTCTTTGGTGGCGTAAAGGTTGGAGGCTTGGGAAGCGTTTACTGGCTTGATATAGTCGGGAAGTCCATCAAAGATGGACACTCCAGCTGAGGCTGCGTAGCCACCAACGGCGGCAACCGGGGCCAGCAGTGCCATTGTTAGTAGCCCTGCAATAGCGCTAAGGCCAAAAAGCTTTCCAAATAGTCCGAGCATGGGGTTAGCCACACCTTTCCTTGTGAATAAGCTTTAAGAATACTTGCTAACCCTGAGAGGCACCTGACTATGACTAAGTGGGAGTACATAACCACCCCCCTGATCATCCATAACACCACCCAAATCCTCAATAACTGGGGCTCTGAGGGCTGGGAATTAGTCCAAATAGTCGTGGGTCCCGAAGGTGGCCTGGTGGCTTACTTTAAGCGTCCGGTGGCTTAGATGTCCTCAGTTGAGCAAAAAATCGCTGAGCTAGGTCTAACGCTTCCCGAAACTTCAAAACCACTCGCGGCATATATTCCTGCTGTTCAAACTGGCAACCTAGTTTTCACTTCGGGGCAACTTCCAATGGTTGATGGCAAGCTCACTAACACTGGAAAAGTCGGGGCAGATATTTCAGCAGAGGATGCCAAGGCGCTCGCAGAAATATGTGCGCTGAATGCACTCGCAGCAATCAAGATGGTCATTGGCGATCTTGAGAAAATCAAGCGCGTAGTGAAAGTCGTTGGCTTTGTTGCTTCAGCACCAGATTTTGTCGGTCAGCCAGGTGTTGTCAACGGCGCAAGTGAATTTCTAGGCAAGGTACTTGGCGATAAAGGTATTCATGCGCGAAGCGCAGTTGGGGTAGCAGTGCTACCTCTCGATGCACCGGTTGAAGTGGAACTTATCGTGGAGATTAGTCAGTAGCTCCAGCTTCTAACTTGTTCGTGATAACCGACATCACGGAAGTATCGGCAAGGGTTGTCACATCACCAATTGGTCGATCTTCAGCAACGTCTCTAAGAAGTCTTCGCATGATTTTTCCTGAGCGAGTTTTTGGAAGCTCGGCAACGACAATGATTGTTCGAGGCTTTGCAATCGGACCAATTTCTTTGGCGACGTGATCGCGCAGGAGCTTACTAACATCGGAGTCGCTGCCTGCGGCAGCAACCTGGTCTGATCTTAAAATTACGAAAGCCACCACTGCTTGGCCGGTGGTTTCGTCCGTGGCTCCAACCACGGCTGCTTCGGCAACGAATGGGTGAGATACCAACGCCGACTCGATTTCAGCGGTTGATAGCCGGTGACCGGAGACGTTCATGACATCGTCCACTCGTCCCAAAATCCAGACATCGCCGTCGGAATCGAGCTTGGCTCCATCGCCTGCGAAGTACTTGCCGGGGTACTGGGACCAATAAGTTTTCTTGTAGCGATCGTTATCACCCCAGATGCCTCGAAGCATTGAAGGCCAAGGCTCGGTGATGGTCAGAAATCCGCCTCCGGAAGTTACCTTTTTACCTGCGTCATCGACGATTTCCATTGAGATTCCAGGCAGCGGAAGCATCCCCGAGCCTGGCTTAGCTGCAGTGATTCCAGGTAGTGGAGAGATCATGATGGCGCCGGTTTCGGTTTGCCACCAGGTGTCAACAATTGGAGCCTTATTGCCGCCGATAACGTCTCGGTACCAAATCCAAGCTTCTGGGTTGATCGGTTCACCGACTGAACCTAAGACCCTAATAGAACTTAGGTCGTACCTATCTGGAATCTCGCGACCTAGTTTCATGAAGGTGCGAATTGCAGTTGGGGCGGTGTACAAAATAGTGACCTTGTACTTTTCTATAATTTTCCACCAGCGGCCCCAGTCTGGAGTATCTGGGGTGCCTTCATAAATAACCTGGCTCACACCGTTAGCAAGTGGTCCATAAACCACATAAGAGTGTCCTGTGATCCAACCAACATCTGCGGTGCACCAGTAGATATCTTTTTCTGGATGAATATCAAAAACAATTTTGTGAGTGAAGGCTGCCTGGGTCAGGTAGCCACCCGAGGTGTGCAAGATTCCCTTTGGCTTTCCAGTTGTCCCTGAGGTGTAAAGAATAAACAACGGGTGCTCTGCATCAAATGCTTTAGCCTCGTGCTCTGCGGATGCTGAATCAACAACATCGGACCACCAGTGATCAAGGTTTTTATTCCACGAAACTTCATTTCCGCCACGCTTTAGAACAACAACTGCTTGAACGCTCGGGCAATCTCCATCGCCAATGGCTTCGTCAACTGCGGGCTTTAAGGCTGAAACTTTACCTTTTCTATAGCCACCGTCAGCTGTGATGATCAATTTAGCCTCGGCGTCGTTGATGCGGCTTCTAAGTGACTCAGCAGAGAAGCCACCAAAAATAACCGAGTGAATCGCACCTAATCGAACAGTTGCCAGCATGGCGATGATGGCCTCTGGAACCATCGGCATATAAATGGCAACGCGGTCACCGGACTCCAGTCCGAGCGAGGCAAAGGCATTAGCTGCTTTCTTCACTTCAACCAGAAGCTGTGCATAGGTATAAGTAGAGGTGTCGCCGTTTTCACCCTCGAAGTAGAGCGCGATTCGATCGCCGCGGCCTTCGATTACGTGCCTATCGAGGGTGTTATAGGAAACGTTTAGCTCACCGTCTTCAAACCAGGTGGCGAAGGGGGCGTTAGAAAAATCAAGAGTTTTGGTGAAGGGCTTATGCCAGTGCAAGGCCTTTGCCTGCTTGGCCCAGAAGGCTAATCGGTCGGATTTGGCCTCGGAGTAAAGCTCTGGCTTGGCGATAGCCTGGGCCACGAATTCTGGGCTGGGCGGGAACCGTCTGCTTTCATAGAGCAGATTTTCGATTCCAGATTCCTCAGGCATGATCATCCTTATCTTTTAGGCTCTTGGCAATAATGCCACAAATCGGCTTTATCAAGCCAAGAGCCAGTCGTAGACTTGTTCGGTCATCAATTCGTTGGTGACTTGTGATAGTTAGATTCCCCCAATCGCTATCACCAGGCGGCAGGTTTTCCCCCAAAACCTGCCGCCCCCTAATTTTCCACATCTTTTGTTTTCACCCCCAAACCCTTTGCTGAATGACTCATGGTTATCAGCGTGGAAGCAAAAATCCCCGAAGCTCTACTTGAGATAATTGATGACCCTAGGGTCACGGACATTTGCCTTGCCGGTGGATCAACGCAAATCGATTTCGGTTCGGGACTACAGTCCACAGATAAGTTAGCGCTCACAGAGTCCGAACTCTCGGCACTAGCTAAAGACCTGATTGAACTCGGTGGCCGAAGGCTAGATCAAGCAAATCCATTTGCTGATGTTTGTTTGCCTGGGGGTCTGAGAGTCCATTTTTTACTGATACGGCGACCACCGAGATCTACACTTGTTTCAATCCGCCTGCACTCAACAACGTCGATAACCCTGGAGTCTTTACTAACGAAGGAATTTGCAACGGCGGCTCAAGCCGAGCTCATTCTAGAAATTTGCAGATCGAGCCAAAGCTTTCTAATCACCGGTGCCACCGGCACCGGCAAGACCACCTTGCTTCGGGCCATGCTGCAAGAAAACGACGAGCGAGTAATCGCCGTTGAGGATGTCACTGAGCTTTCTGGGGGAAATATCATCTGTCTGCAAACCAAACCAAAGAACATCGAGGGGCAAGGTGAGATCACACTGGATGATCTTGTAAGGCAAGCCCTTCGTATGAGACCGGATCGGCTCTGCATTGGTGAGGTTAGAGGTCAGGAGCTAGTTCCAATGCTGCAGGCTCTGAATACTGGGCACCGGGGTGCAACCACGCTGCATGCAAATTCCTTAGAGCAGGTACCCGAGCGGTTAATCTCAATTGCCGCCCAGCAAAAAATCAACGAAGCAACGCTGTCTCGCTTGGTGGCTTCAGCCTTTGATTGGGTTATTGCCCTAAGTGCCGAGCAAGGAATCAGAAAAATTGCCGGAATTGGAAAGTTTGAAGCTGATAACGACAAGCTGTTAATTGTTTCTCAACTTCGCTCACGTAAGTTGCAGCTGGCATGAGTGCGAACCTTGCGGTGCTAGAGATTTCAGCACTACTTAGAAGCGGAGCAACTAACCAGGCCGCCATTAAGGCATTCCAGATTGATTTACTTAGTCAATTTCAAAAAAAGCAGTTCCAATTCATTTGGGATGTATCTCGTGACTCCGGTGGCAATCTAGCTCTAGCCTTAGATCGCTTAGCCCAAGTGTTTGATTCACAACACAAGCAATCCGCCGAACTGAGAGTTGCTTTTGCTTCTCCTAGAGCAAGTGCGAATCTGATCTTGATGCTTCCCCTGCTTGCCGTTGTCTTCGCCGAGCTGCTGGGGCTTCCAACTATCTCTTCGGCTTTTGAAACTTCCCTTGGAGCCATGGCCGTTGGCATTGGTTTGATCTTGTTAATTATCGCTCGAGTGATTTCTCTTCGGATGTTAGATAAGGCAAAACCTCGCGAGGCTGACCCCGGTGCATTTTTGGATGCGGTGGTCATTGGTCTTTCTGCCGGGCTATCTCCAAAAGCTTCTTCTACTCTTGCCCAGAACAAGTCGGTTTTGAACTTTGGAGAAAAGGTGTCAGGGGAGCAGCTCTCCCAATTACAGGATGCAGTGAGTGTTTCTGAACAATCTGGAATTGCACTTTCCGGAATCTTGTCGGCTCGGGCCGATGCCCTAAGGCATCGGCTCTGGAATCGCCGACGTCAGGACTTGGCCAAGCTCTCAATTTCACTTCTTCTGCCCCTGGGTCTTGCGGCCCTTCCGGCGTTTGTTTTCCTGGCGGTTGTTCCCCTTGGAATTGGGCTTTTTAGAGCTGTATAGAAAGGTATAAAAATGGACTGGAAATCAGACACTGGTGCTGCCACGGCTGAGTACGCAATTGCCACCATGGCGGCAGTGGGCTTTGCAGGGCTACTGGTAGTAATCATGAGATCCGATGAGGTCAAGGCGATTTTGTTTGATTTGGTTAGATCGGCACTTAGCCTTGGCGGTAGCTAAGAAAGATACCGGCAGTGTCACTGCTGAATTGGTTTTAGCACTTCCTGCGGTAGTGATGATTGTTGCCCTGGCACTTGGTGCCATGAGTGTTCAGCTGCAGCGAATGGAATTGGTCTCTTCCGCATCAACAATTGCGCGAGCTATCGCAAGAGGCGAACCAATCGCGATTGTTGATGCTCTCGTTTCAGAACTTGGTGAGCGAGTTGGCTTTGAAATTCAAGAAGAGTTGGGGGTTGTGTGTGTTATTTTGCGCAGCGAAATTGGAATTTTGAGTATCGATCTGACCGGTTTGGAGTTGATTGAGACGCAGTGCGCAAAAGCTCAAGGTCAATAGAAAATGACACGGGAGCTGGAACAATTCTGGCTTTTGGGCTCATAATTGTGATTCTCGGAATATTTTCAGCTTCAAGTTTGTATTCCTTGCATTTGCTAGTAAATACAAGGCTTCAAGCCACTACGGAGGCCATTGCACTGGCTGCAACTGATGCACTTCGAGGTGTATCTTCCGGTTATCCGTGTATTGTGGCAAAAGATATCGCCACCAATAGCCAGCTGGTTTTGGAACGATGTCGTATTGTCGGTTTCGAGGTCTTTATCGAGACCAGCTTCGAGTCTTACGGGCTCGTGCACAAAGCACGAGCTCGAGCAGGACCCTGAAGTGAATGTATTAGGAGAAGTATGTCGGGCAACAA
>CAZKQH010000003.1:14410-15400 GCA_964554845.1 uncultured Rhodoluna sp.
GTCGAGTCGCCAGCAAAGGCGAAGACCATTGCTAAGTATCTAGGTGATGACTACACAGTCATGGCCTCGATTGGGCATATCCGAGACCTAATCGACCCGAAGAACTTACCGCCCGAAGAAAAGAAGAAAAAGGGCTCGCTAGCCAAGTTCTCAATTGACATCGAAAATGACTTTGAGCCTTACTACGCCATTTCGGCCGGAAAATCCAAGACTGTCGCCGAGCTCAAAAAAGCCCTAGCCGAAGCTGACGAGCTTTACCTCGCAACAGATGAGGACCGCGAGGGTGAGGCCATCGCCTGGCACTTGCTTCAGGTGCTCAAGCCGAAGGTTCCGGTCAAGCGAATGGTTTTCCATGAAATTACGAAAACCGCCATCCAGGAAGCATTGAGTAAAACTCGAGATGTTGACCAGAACCTAGTTCAGGCTCAAGAAACCAGAAGAGTCGTTGACCGACTTTATGGCTATGAAGTTTCCCCTGTTTTGTGGCGCAAGATCAACCGCGGTCTAAGTGCAGGGCGAGTTCAGTCCCCAGCAATGCGATTGGTAGTGGAGCGTGAGCGTGAGCGCATGGCATTCGTCTCTGCCACCTATCACGACGTGAAAGCTCTTTTCACAACCAACGTTGGCAAGGAACAAGACTTTGAAGCAAAACTTCTTTCCATTGACGGCAAGAGAATCGCTTCGGGAGATGCCTTCAACGACAAGGGTGAAATCAAAGATGGAGTTTTACTTCTTGATCAAGACGCAGCGGAGAAACTTGCTGTTGCGATGCGCAGCAGTGATATAAAGGTAAAAGTTGAATCGGTGGAGTCAAAGCCTTCAACTCGACGTCCAGCGGCTCCTTTCACAACTTCTACCTTGCAGCAGGAAGCTTCCAGAAAACTTCGCATGTCTGCCAAGCAAACTATGGATACCGCACAGTCTTTGTATCAAGACGGACACATTACATATATGCGTACCGATTCTCCGGGTCTATCAACCCAAGCTATT
>CAZKQH010000003.1:15410-28357 GCA_964554845.1 uncultured Rhodoluna sp.
AGGACTCAGTGCCTGATTCACCTCGCGTTTACACCGGAAAGAGTAAAAACGCTCAAGAGGCCCACGAAGCTATTCGCCCAGCTGGCGAAACCTTCCTGCACCCGAGCGAATTACCGATGAGCATGTCATCAAGGTCTAAAGATCTTTACGAGTTGATCTGGAAAAGAACTATGGCTTCTCAGATGGCTGACGCTAAAGTTTCAACGACGACAGCAAAGATTTCAGTGGGGCCAATCGATGGCGGCAAATCCGCTGAGTTCTCAGCATCGGGAACCGTTGTTTTGTTTAAGGGATTCATGGCCGCCTACGAGGAAGGCCGCGACGTTGAGCGCGAAGAAGAAGATGACAGCGAAAAAGAGCTAAAGCTTCCAGCTTTGGAAGTTGGCCAGGAGCTTTCTGTAGTTGAGGTCACTGCGAAAGATCACACCACTTTGCCACCCCCTCGCTACACCGAAGCTTCCCTTGTGAAGGCGCTGGAAGAAGATGGCATCGGAAGACCTTCTACTTACGCCGCTATTTTGTCCACCATCATCAACAAGGGCTATGTCGTAAAGCGCGGCCAGGCCCTAGTTCCAGAGTGGATCGCCTTCACCGTGACCCGTTTCTTGGAAGAGAACTTCGTGAAGTTAGTTGATTATGCCTTCACCGCTCAGATGGAAGAAAACCTCGACCAAATCGCCGCAGGGGAGCTTGATCGAAGCGACTGGCTAAAGAAGTTCTACTTTGGAACTGAAACCGAAGATGGTCTTCACGACACTGTGCAAAATGTTGGCGAGCATGACCCGAAGGCCGTGAACTCGATTTACCTGGCCGACAACATAACGCTACGAACCGGTAAGTACGGTCCATACATCGAGACCATGGTTGAGCCTGGAAGCGAAGGCGCCGATGAGAACGGGCGTCGTATCGTGAACATTCCTGAAGGACTTGCCCCAGACGAACTAACAGTTGCAAAGGCACAGGAGCTTATCGACGCGCCAATAATCACCGACCGAAAGATGGGGCAAGATCCAGTCACTGGGTACGACATATTGTTCAAGGACGGACGCTTCGGTCCTTACGTTCTGTTGGAAGACCCAAACGCCGAGAAGCCAAAGACCGCTTCGCTCTTTAAGTCAATGTCACCAGACACTTTCACCTTCGAGCAAGCCGTCATGCTGCTTTCTCTACCAAGGACAATTGGTCTTGACCCAGAAACCAAAACTCCAATCACTGCACAAAATGGAAAGTTTGGTCCTTACCTAAAGAAGGGCACCGACTCGAGATCTTTGGCTACCGAAGACCAGATCTTCTCGTTGACTTTGGAAGAAACCCTCGAGCTATACAAGCAGCCAAAGTACGGTGGCCGCAGAACTGCCGCCACCCCATTGCGTGAATTCGGCGAAGACCCAGCCAGCGGATTACCGGTGTTTGCCAAGACCGGGCAGTTCGGTGATTACGTCACCGATGGAGCTATCAACGCCACCATTCCCAAGGATGAAAAACTTGAGGAACTAAGCCCTGACCAGGCCTTTGAACTTTTGGCCATCAGGCGTGAGAAACTAGGGTTAGAGCCAGGCCAAGCTGCCCCCAAGGCAGGTCGAGTCTCCAGAAAGGCCGCAGCCCCTAAAAAGACTGTGAAGGCTGGCACCGCTAGAAAGAAGAAGTAATTTGAGCCACGGACTGTTCATCTCCTTTGAGGGAATCGACGGCGTTGGCAAATCCACTCAAGCTGACTTGATGGACAATTACCTATCCACCAGAGGCTTGAAAGTCATTAGAACTCTTGAGCCTGGTGGCACTGAGCTTGGTCAAGAAATTAGACATCTTTTATTGCACCGTAAAGGTGAAGTCTCTGCTCGTTCCGAAGCACTTCTATATGCAGCCGATAGAGCTCATCATGTGGCCAGCAAAATCTTGCCAGCGTTGGAAGCTGGCCAAGTTGTAATCACAGACCGCTACCTTGATTCATCCGTTGCCTACCAAGGCGCCGGGAGAGAACTAGATCTAACCGAGGTTAGAAACCTGTCGCTCTGGGCAGTTAATAATCTCTTGCCTGATCTAACCGTGCTGCTTGATTTGGACGCCAAGCTTGCTGCAAACCGGCGCGGTCAAACTGGGGAAGCTCCAGATCGCTTAGAGCGAGAGAAGATTGAGTTTTTTGAAGCAGCAAGAAATTCTTATCTTGATCTAGCCAAGGCTGAACCAAACAGAATCTTCGTGGTGGATGCGAATCAACCTCCAGAGAAAATCTGGGAAGCAATTGTTGATCGGCTAGATCAAGTCCTAGAAAGCAAAGGACTTTGAGCACCGTTCTAGATTTTGAGCCAATTTGGTCTGAGCTACTTGGTCAACCAGAAGCTGTTGGTCAACTGCGTCAAGCGGTTGCAACCAAAGACGAAGGACTACACCACGCCTGGCTTCTCACCGGCCCTCCGGGTTCGGGTCGCTCAAATGCCGCAATGGCATTTGCAGCTTCGTTGCTTTGTGAAAAAGCTGGCTGTGGTGATTGCAAGAGCTGCCGCATGGTGCAATCAGGATCTCATCCGGACGTCTCGGTTTTGGCAACCGAGAAGGTCATCATCTCCATCGAAGAAATTAGGCAACTAGTTTCTGCCTCGCACTTTGGCGGATCGCTCAGTAAATACCAGATCATGATTATCGAAGATGCCGATCGTATGGCCGAGCGTTCCTCGAACGTACTATTGAAAGCCTTGGAAGAACCGCCTGCTGGAACCATCTGGTTGCTTTGTGCTCCAAGTGAAGCCGATATGCTTCCAACCATTCGCTCACGCGTTAGACGAGTTGCTCTTAAGCAACCGTCAACTCAAACAGTCGCTGATTTACTTGTTGCCCGCGACGGTATTGAGCCGAGGCTTGCACTTCAAGTGGCCGCGGAAGCCCAGGGACACATCGGCATGGCCCTCCGGCTTGCCACCAGCAGCGATGCCAGGGCTCGCCGTAAGGAAACTTTGGTTGCGGCTTTGCAGATAGATTCAATTCCAAAAGCTATGTCCACTGCTGAGCGTTGGCTAGAACTTGCCAAAAAAGATGCCGATGCACTAACCATAGAAAAAGACGGCGAGGAGCGGGCGAATCTTTTGGCGACCCTTGGTATCCCCGAGGGCGGAACAATTCCACCCGCCTTGCGGGCGGATATCAAAGCGCTGGAAGAAGCTCAAAAAAGACGCGCGACTAGAAGCCTGCGCGATGGCATCGATCGAATCTTGGTTGATTTGATGTCACTCTATAGAGATGTAATGACAATCCAGCTGGAAGCAAAGGCCGAGCTTGTGAATCAGGATCTTGCAAGTTCTTTAGAAGAGGTAGCCTCTACTTCTTCGCCTGCGCAAACCATTGCAAAGCTTGAAGCCATGGCGCAGGCAAGAATAAGAATTGGCTCAAATGTTCGAGACCTGATGGTTTTAGAATCGCTTGCCATCTCACTAAGAAGGAAGATTTGAAAATCAAACTACGCCAGATGGCCATCTTGGCCACCTCCGCAATAGTTCTAACCGGTTGTGTTGCGGTTAGCGATACTTCTACACCTGAACCAATTAGTCCGGTTGCAACTGGAGCTCCAGCGGGATTTGAAAAATATTACGAGCAGCTAGTTGAATTTGTGGATTGCGGTGATGGAATTTTCTGTGCCGATGTTCAAGTGCCGATGAACTGGGATGATCCCGCAAGTGAGCCAATTGAAATTGCAACTTCCTATCGTCAGGCCGACAAGAAAGACCCGATGGGTTTTGTACTTTTCAATCCTGGAGGCCCTGGAGCATCCGGTTATGACTGGGTCCTAGAATCCAGTGATTTTTTGGGCACCAAAAAGCTTCGTGAGAACTTCAACATTTTGGGCTTTGACCCAAGAGGAGTTGGGCGAAGCTCAGCAGTTTCCTGCCTGACTGATGCCGAGACCGATGAGTTTTTATACAACGTCACCGGCTTTGAATTAGGAAGCGATGAAGATCTTGAGTTCTCGAGAGCAGCCATAAAAGACTTTGGAGCCAAGTGTCTAGAAGGAACGGGGGATTTGCTAGCCCACGTTGATACCGTCTCAGCTGCGAAGGACATGGATGTATTGCGTGCTGTGCTGGGGCAGGAAAAACTTCACTACCTTGGATATTCCTACGGCTCACTACTTGGAACTACCTACGCGACACTGTTTCCTGACCGAGTCGGACAGTTTGTTCTCGATGGAGCAATCGACCCAACTGTTTCGGATGAGCAACAGACACTTTTCCAGATTCAAGCATTCGAAAAGGCACTGATGGCCTTTCTTGAAGCCTGTGAACAGTACACGGATTGCCCATTCACTGGATTTGTTGAAGGCGATCTAAAAACCATCAGAGAGTTTTTCCTAGAGCTCGAAAGCAATCCGCTGCCAACTAATTCCGGTCGTGAGCTAACTATTTGGGGAGCGGTCACTGGATTGATAATGCCGCTGTACTCAGAGAGCTATTGGCCATACCTAGCAACCGCGTTTGATATGGCTTTGAATAAGGGCCAGGGAGATGTCTTTTTGCTGCTTGCTGATCAATACAACGACCGAAACGAGGATGGAACTTATTCCACCAACATCTTGGCCGCAAACTATGCCATTAGTTGCCTTGACTCAAGAGCAAGCACAAACATTTTCAGCATGCGTAGACAAAACAGCGCACTTTTGGAAGCTGCTCCAACCCTAGGTCGCTACTGGCAATTCGGTGCGCTGAGGTGCGAGAGTTGGCCTTTTGAGGTCAAGCAATCACCGGCTTCTTACAAGGCAACCGGTGCGCCAACAATATTGGTAGTTGGAACCACCGGCGACCCTGCGACCCCTTACGCTCAAGCCCAAGCGCTGGCAGGGAAAATTCTTGATGATGCATTCTTGCTCACCTACAACGGCGAGGGACACACCATCTATGGTCAGCAAGTGGACTGCGTCGATGATGTCGTTGATGAGTTTTTCCTGACTGCCAAATTGCCAGATACTGACCCCAACTGCCAAGCCCCCTAAGCACGAGCTCTTTGGGGCACAGGGCCTGAAGTAGTAGTGTTCTTATCCAAAGGAGAGAAGGAAAATGAAGGCGCTGTTTATTCAACACGATCACGTCTCTCCGCTTGGCCCGGTAGGGGAAAGATTTCGGCAGCACGGGTTTGAAATTGAAACGATGCTTGTAGTTCCAGAAGAGAATTACCGTGAACCAAATGTTGAAGTCACGTTTCCTGATTACAACAACTACGACGTAATCATCCCGCTTGGCTCGCCTTGGGGGGCTTGGGATGATGCCTGTATTGGCAACTGGTTGCTGCCAGAACTTGAATGGCTAGCCAGCGCTATTGAGGCCGATGTCCCAGTGCTTGGGATCTGCTTCGGCGGGCAGCTGATGGCACGTGCTCTAGGCGGCAGTGTGGCGCCTGGACCTAGACCTGAGCTTGGTTGGACATACATATTCAGTGACGAGCAGTCTTTGGTTTCCAACGGCCCATGGTTTCAGTTTCACTATGACTACTGGCAAGTTCCCCCTCTTGCTAAAGAAATTGCAAGAACAGCTTTGGCTTCTCAAGCTTTTACTTACCGTCGATCACTCGCACTTCAATTTCACCCGGAATTGGATATCGAAGTTTTAGAGGGTTGGTTGATCTGGGACGGTAATGAAGAACTTGCCGCCGACGGCCAAGATCCCAAGATAGTTCTTCAGCAAACGCGAGCTCTGGCCGAAGAATCAAAACATCGAGCTTTTGAGCTGGTTGATAACTTTTTGACGCAGGTGGCTTTAGTGCTACCCGAGAAAACCCCTAAGTAAGGCAGCCGAACCAGCTAGGTGATCTCGCATAGCGCTTTGAGCGGCAGACGGGTTGCCCTTTAGAATCGCATTTACTATTTTTTCGTGCTGGTCGTTTGAGTGAGCAATGTTCGGCGGTAGTAATGGGATATCATCCAGCAACTCGTTGACCCGCATGCGCGAATACGCAACTTCTGCAATCAACTTTTCTGACCCAGTCAGCTCGGCAATTAACAAGTGAAGCCTGGAATCTAATCGACGGTAATCTTGCGGATCGGAGGCGCTGGTTTGCTCGTGCGCGCTTTGAAGTGCGCGTCGATCATCTCGGCTGAGTTCGGCATTGGCTGCCGAGTAAGCCCCGCCACATTCCACAACTTCTCTAAAAACCAAAATGTCAATTATTTCGGTGTTGTTGAAGGAGCTGAGCTTTCCATACTCGGTCGGAAGTGAATCAGAAATAAACGTCCCACCGTAGCGACCGCGTTTGGTCGTGAGATATCCAGCAGCACTAAGAGCTGATGTTGCCTCTCTGACAGTGTCTCTGGAAACGCCGAGCATGCTCGAAAGTTCACGTTCGCCAGGAAGGCAATCACCGGGGTTTAGTAAGCCAAGTCGAATTGTTTGGAGAATTCGCTCTACGGTGTCCTCAAACGCATTGGCACTTCTGGTGCGCTTTAGCAGCAGTGATCCACTACCAAGCGACCTGGGCTGCCTTGATTCAGCTGGCTTGGTAGTAGTCATCTTCTTATAGGGCTGTTACGTATGCGCCGGAGATTCCACCATCAACCAGGAAGGTTGATCCAGTTATAAAGGAACTGTCATCCGAGGCCAAGAATGCAACTGCTGCAGCCAGTTCCTCTGGATTAGCGAATCGTCCGATCGGAATGTGAATCAGTCTTCTTGCAGCCCGCTCTGGGTCTTTAGCAAAGAGTTCCTGCAACAAAGGGGTGTTCACAGGTCCTGGGCATAAAGCGTTGACGCGAATTCCCTGTCTAGCAAACTGAACTCCAAGCTCGCGACTCATGGCCAATACCCCGCCCTTGGATGCGGTGTAAGAGATTTGGCTGGTAGCGCTTCCCATTACCGCAACAAACGAAGCGGTGTTGATGATTGAGCCAGAGCCCTGCTTGGTCATGTGCCTAAGTGCGGCGCGGCAGCAAAGGTAAACGCTTTTTAGGTTTACGTCTTGAACTTTTTGCCAAGCCGGTAGCTCGGTAGTTTCGATTGAGTCATCATCCGGAGGCGAAATACCAGCGTTGTTGAATGCAATATCCACCTGGCCGTACATCTTGACCGTAGAGTCAAATAGGTTGTTGACTTCGGCTTCGTCGGCAACGTTGACCTTGATGAAGCTGCCACCAACTTCAGCAGCAGCCGCTTCTCCAGTAGCCGAGTCCATGTCACCGATTACAACCTTGGCGCCTTCGGCGGCAAAGCGTCTAGCGGTTGCAAGGCCGATACCGGATGCACCACCTGTGATTACCGCAACTTTTCCAGCAAGTCGCTGGGTTAGGTCCATCTTCGTTATTGTCATTTTTTGTGCTCCTAGTCAGCTGGGTAGTAAACGGTTTTTTCTTCTGTGAAGTGCAGTGGTGCATCTGGTCCAAGCTCGCGGCCAAGACCGGACTGCTTGAAGCCACCAAACGGGGTGTTGTATCGAACGGAGGAGTGTGAGTTCACCGAAAGGTTTCCACTCTCCAGTGCTCTTGATACCCGGATACCTCTTCCGAGATCGCGGGTCCAAATTGAGCCACTTAGCCCGTACTCAGAGCTGTTTGCAATCTCCAAGGCTTCCCCTTCATCCTTGAAGCGGTAAACCGAGACAACAGGACCGAAGATTTCTTCGGTCATGCAGCGATCCGTTAGCTTGCCAGGGGTAAGCACCGCTGGTGCCATGAAGTATCCCTTTCCGGTTGGGGCGTTGCCTCTAAATGCAACGTTTCCGTCGGATAGGTATTGCTCTACGTTCTCGAAATGCTTTTTGGAAACCAGAGGACCCATTTCCGTTGCATCATCCGTAGGGTCACCAACTTTGTATGCCTTGACCGATTTTTCGAGACCTTCCATGAATCGGTCATAGACCGAAGCTTCAACCAGGATTCGACTTCTGGCGCAGCAGTCTTGGCCAGCGTTTTCGAAGACCGAGCTTGGAGCAGCTGCCGCTGCCTTGTCAACGTCGGCATCAGCAAAAACAATGTTTGCGCTTTTTCCACCGAGCTCTAAAGTCACTCTCTTGACTTGATCTGCGGCCTTGCGCATAACTTGCTTGCCAACCTCGGTTGAACCGGTGAAGACAATCTTTCCAACTTTTGGATGGGTCAAGAATCGATCTCCAACAACGGATCCTTTTCCGGGAATGACCTGGAATAGTCCCTCTGGTAAGCCAGCCTCCAAAGCTAATTCACCGATGCGGATGCTTGAAAGCGGAGTCCATTCGGCTGGCTTCAGAACAACTGCGTTTCCAGCAGCAAGGGCCGGGGCAAAGCCCCAGCTAGCAATCGTCATTGGGAAATTCCAAGGGGTGATGATTCCAACAACTCCAATTGGTTCATTGAAAGTCACTGCAATTCCGCCGGCGACTGGTATCTGTTTTCCGATTAGTCGCTCAGGTCCTGCCGAGTAATACTCCAGAACGTTTCTGACATGGGTTGCCTCCCAGCGGGCTTGAGAGATTGGATGACCGGAGTTTCTAACCTCCAGCTGGGCTAGCTGCTCGATGTGCTGATCCACGGTCGAGGCAAATCTGTGCAGCAGCAAAGCGCGATCGGATGGGTTTAGTCCAGCCCACTTCTTTTGAGCTTTGGAGGCTAGTTCAATCGCAGCATCGGTTTGCGCCAGGTCGGCGTGAGCAATAGTTTCCATCTGCTCTTCGGTTGCTGGATTGATTAGTGTGTAGCTCATTTAGTTCCTCGATACTTTCTTGCAGCTTCGATTAGCCCTTCAAAAATTCTTAGATCATCGAGAGTTTGCTCCGGGTGCCACTGGACAGCCACACCAAATGGGTGATCTTCTAGTTCGACTGCCTCAACGATTCCATCTTCTGTTTTCGCTGTGACCTTGAGACCTTTACCGAGTTCATCAATAGCCTGGTGGTGGTATAAAGCCGCGTTGGAAATTTTATTGCCAACTAGCGATCCGAGAATTGAGCTGGTCTCTACCTCTACATCAGCCGGAGTGAACTGACCATTGCCGAGTTGGTAGCGATTATCGCCAACAACATCAGGCAAGTACTGAATCAGGGTCCCTCCGCGGTTGATATTTAGCATCTGCGCGCCACGGCAAATTCCTAGAAACGGTAGATCGGCATCAATAGCTGCGCTCAAGAGCTTTTCTTCCAAGTCATCTCTTAGTTTGTCCGGCTGCTCAGCTTTAGCATGTGGGCTTTGACCGTAGCGAGATGGATCGATATCTCTTCCTCCGCAAAGCATTAATCCATCCAGAGACGAAACTATCTCTTTGGCCTCAGCGCTTGATAACTGCTGAGGTGGCAGCATGATTGCCAATCCTCCTGCACGTGTGATGCCTTCTATATAGAAGGCCGGGATCATGGCCATCTCGGTGTCCCAGACCCCGGTTTTGCCTTGCTGACGGTAAGTGGTCAGACCGATACGAGGTTTAGGTCCGCTCAAAGCCGCGCACCCGCTCCCAGTCCGTGATTGCACTGTTGAAGGCCTGGATCTCAGTCTTGGCATAGTGAAGGTAGTGATCTACCACTGCATCGCCAAAGCTGGCTCTTGCGACCTTGGAGTTTTTGAACAGCTCCATAGCCTCTTGCATGGTGGCCGGTACGTGGGGCTTATCCGAGGCGTAGCCGTTTCCAGTGGTTATCTCATCCAGAGGTAGCTTGTTCTCGATTCCGTAGATACCGGCTGCGATCATGGCGGCCGTTGCCAGGTACTGGTTCACGTCTCCTCCAGGCACTCGGTTTTCTACTCTCATACCAAGTCCTTGACCCACAACCCTGAGTGCAACTGTGCGGTTATCGACTCCCCAGGCAACCGCGGTAGGAGCGAAGCTTCCCTCTACAAATCTCTTGTAGGAGTTGATCTGAGGTGCGTAGAGCAAAGAGAACTCACGCATCAGAGCAATTTGACCGGCTAGGAAGTGCTTAAAGGTATCTGACATTCCAAGAGCATCAGACTTGTCTGCAAAAACAGCTTTGTCATCAAGTGATCTAAATGACATGTGGATGTGGCAGGAGTTTCCTTCACGCTCGTTGTATTTGGCCATGAAGGTAAGGGACTTACCGTGCTTTTCAGCAATCATCTTGGCACCGGATTTGTAAACGCCGTGGTTATCGCAAGTTGTCATTACTTCGTCATACAAAAATGCGATCTCTTGCTGACCTAGGTTGCATTCGCCCTTGACGCCCTCGCAGTACATTCCAGCATCGTCCATTGAGTTGCGAATTTCACGAAGCATCGGCTCTACTCTTGTTGAAGCAAGTAGGTCGTAGTCGACGTTGTAATCGGTGGATGGCTTTATGTCTTTGTATCCCTTAGCCCAGGCTTCCCTGAAGGTGTCATCAAAGACGATGAACTCAAGTTCGGTTCCAACCATGGCCTTCATGCCGAGTTTTTCTAACTTGTCGGTTTGGGCCTTAAGTATTGAACGCGGGGATTGAGGAATAACTTCGTGCGAGGTTGTGTGAAGGTCGGTTGTGACAATTACGCTTCCTGGCAGCCAAGGGGCCATCCGCATGGTTTTCATATCCGGAACCATTGCCATATCGGAATAGCCGGTATCCCATGATGAGATTTCATAGCCCTGGATGGTGTTGTTTTCGATGTCTACCGCAAGTAGGTAGTTGCAACACTCGGCAGCATGGCCAGCGATGTTGTCTAAGAAATGTCGGGCTGCAACTCTTTTCCCGATAAGCCTTCCCTGCATGTCGGTGAAGGCCATGATGACGGTGTCGATTTCACCAGCCTTGTATAAAGATTTGAGCTGATCCATCGAAATGTAGCCTTTGGTGGCCATAAGTTATTTCCTCTTCTTTGAGGTTGGTTTTCCAACCTTTAGATTACTTTAGGGCGGGTGACTCCCTTTACGAAAGCCTAGACCTAGGGGATAGGGGCGATAAAGGCGGGAAAATTTGTTCAGAAAGTAAACAAAACTCTTTTGGCCAAAGGTTGCCTCTTGACCCCCGAAGGGGTCTAAAGTTCGAAGGGAAACAACCAATCACAATGCCGTGATGGAAGCGCCTCGATCCTCGAGGCCAAATCCTGAAGCGGCGGATAGGAAACCGAATGGCTTCGGAAAACATGAAAGTCTCAGGCGTCACATATAAAAAGCCTGAAGATGGATATTTTGAAAAACGCCAGCTGACTCGCGCGGCTGGCCTTTTGGGTCTCTGGGGACTTGCAGTTGCTGCAGTTATCTCAGGTGATTTCTCTGGATGGAACTTTGGTCTAGACGTAGGTGGCTTTGGTGGCCTTTTGATTGCCTTTGGAATTTTGGTAATCATGTACTACGGTCTGATGTTCTCCATCGGTGAAATGGCAGCAGCCATGCCTCACACCGGAGGTGCTTACTCATTTGCGCGAACAGCGATTGGTCCATGGGGTGGTTTCATCACCGGACTCGCTGAGACAATCACTTACGTTGCAACAACAGCCGTAATTGTTTTCTTCTCCGCAAGCTACGCCGACGGAATTGCATCAACTCTCATTGGTGTTTCACTGCCGATGTGGGTATGGTGGATCATTCTGTACGTTGTATTTATTGCACTAAATGCCTCAGGTTCACACACAGCATTTAGATTTGCAATTATCGTTGCGATTATTTCCCTTGCAATCATCGTTATTTTCTCTCTGATGGCTGCATTCTCAGGACTGTTCAGTGTTGACAAGCTATTCAACATCGCACCAGAGCCTGGACAAACCGCATTCCTACCATTTGGTATCGAAGGTATTTTGTGGGCAATCCCATTCGCAGTTTGGTTCTTCCTAGGCATCGAGGAACTTCCTCTTGCTGCTGAAGAAGCAAAGAATCCATCTAGGGACATTCCAAAGGCTGGACTGTGGGCACGTACCACTCTTATCGCAACCGGTTTGTTGATTCTGTTCTTGAACACTGGAATCAATGGAGCCGAGGAGCTTCGCGTAGCCGGAGAGCCTCTGCTTGATGGATTCCGATTGATGGTTGGCGATCAGCTAGCTGCCCTTCTTGGTCTAATCGCCTTGATTGGTCTACTAGCTTCCCTTCAGGGAATCATGTTTGCTTACGCAAGAAACATGTTCTCTCTGTCCAGGGCTGGCTACTACCCTCGCGGCCTATCGGTTACCAACAGCAAGAACGTGCCATTCGTGGCACTAGTTGTTGGTGCGGTTATTGGTTTTGCTGCACTTCTTTCCATCGAGATTTTGACTGCGGTGGATGCTGAGGGTGCCGGAGCAGTGGCCGGTGCTATCGTGCTAAACATCGCTGTTTGGGGAGCCATGCTCGCCTACATGATGCAGGCCGTTAGCTTCCTAATCCTTCGCCGTAAGCTTCCAAACCTAAAGCGCCCATACGTTTCACCATGGGGTGTTCCAGGAGCTTGGGCTGCGGCGATAATCGCCGGTATCTCATTCGTTGGATACCTAATCAACCCAGCGTTCCAGACCGCTATTGCAGGTATCGCAGTGATTTACCTAATCATGTTGTTTATCTTCGCGGTATATGGAAGACACAACCTGGTCCTCGCACCTGAAGAGGAATACGCAGTAAAGAACTCAAAGAAGTAAAAACTAGCGATGTGAAACGGGCCGGCAACTTGCCGGCCCGTTTTCACGGATGGATTGAAATGGCTTACGTAGGAACTCTGGATCTATTCACAATTGGAATTGGTCCTTCTTCTTCCCACACCGTGGGTCCAATGCGCGCATCTCGCGCATTCGCTCTTGAGATACCAAAGCCAGAAATTGTCACCCGCATTCAGATAACTCTTTATGGATCTCTAGCTGCCACCGGAGCCGGCCATGGCACAACCAATGCTTTGGTAGCCGGTCTTGCAGGTCAAAGGCCTGAGGAGTGCAATCCAGCTGAAGTACTAACACTTTTCGAAAAAGCAAAGACAAATGGCGAGATATCTCTTCTTGGACACAAGGTTTCATTCGCTGAGTCGGATTTAATTTTTGAGCGCAAAGAGCGACTGGCCAAGCACTCCAACGGAATGCGGTTTCACGCATATTCTGGAGAGCAGCTAGTTCACACCGC
>CAZKQH010000004.1:0-278 GCA_964554845.1 uncultured Rhodoluna sp.
AAGAGTTTGTTTAGCATTTTTCTCCTTTTTCTTAGATGAATCCAAAGTTCAGTAGCTCAAGGCTTGGGTAGATCGCAAACCACACAGTCACCGGCAAAATCAAAAAAACTAGCGGAATCAGCATGCGCGTTTCATTCCTACCCGCCTGCCTCAGCAATCGACTCTTTATTTCATCCCTAACGCTGAGCGCCTGCTCGGAAAGCATTTGAGCTAGGGGTGTGCCTCGCTCGAGTGAGGTGGAGACCTTCGACACAAACTCGGCCAATTGCGGGTGGGGG
>CAZKQH010000004.1:288-26770 GCA_964554845.1 uncultured Rhodoluna sp.
CTTTAGTGCTTTGGAAAACTCTCGAGCAATCGCGCCGTCGCACCTAGGTATCACTGTGGCAAAACTCCGATAGACGCCATCGCCAGCCCGAAGGCTGACCGTAATCAGATCCATAAGTTCTGGAAGCTCAAACAGCACGCTCTCTAACTTCGCTGAGTTATCAGATCGAAATTTGGAGATTGGCAACCTTCCTGACCCAAGTACTTGTCTAGGTCTAGGTGGCAAAGGCATAACCATCGAATTTACCCGAACAGCTAGTGCTGGGGTTGAATTTTGCAGCCCTAGGGTGAGAAAACTTGCAACTCCGAAGCCAAAGCAAACGGCGATCAAAAACTCGATGTTCAATTTGTGAGCACCCGGCTTGGTTTGGTAAGTGTGCCCATTAATCCAACAAGCCGATAGGCAATCAGAGAAACCACGAGCCCTGCTACCAGAACTCCTGTTCCTTCAATGGTGTTATAGATTGCTACGTTTTCCGATCTAGCCGAAAGGGTTGCAACGATTATCCAAGGTGCAACAATTGCAAGTTTCGCGGTTCCTGTCACCCAACCTTGCTTGGATTCAAGTTCTCCCCAGAGGGCAATCTCAGATCTTGTTCTCAAAGCTTGCTCACGCAGTGAATCGAGATACCCGACTCCCCCAGAGCGATACACAATTCTTAACAATTCAACTAAGCGATCAGCTTGTAGCTGCCCAAGCTGCGACTTGAACCAATCCAAGGACTTATCTAGACCAGCACCGGAATCTACCCGGTCAACCAGTTCCTGAAAAACCGGCTGAATTCTTGAAGGGCCACTTCTTGCCACTTGCTCCAGGGAGTCAACGATTCCAAAACCACTGCTGGCAGCAGAGTGGAGTGAATCCAACACCTCTGGCCAAAGTCTCGCTAGCTGGTCGCTTCTCTGTTTGCCTCTAAACCTAAGCACTTCGAGGCTCAGCCCAAAGGTTGCAAGGGCGCTAAATACTGTAAGTCCCAGTACCTCAACGCTCAACTGAACCCAGCTGGCTAGCAGCAACGAAGCTGCAAGCACGCCAGACAAAAACCGAATCGGAGACAGGCTCGACCAGCCAGCAGCTTCCAGCGCCATCCGTAGTGGTTTCATTTTGAAACCGACACAACATCGATGGCTGAAGTCTTGTTATTGAAGCTAACGGTAGCTATCTCTTCGACAACTCGTTTACCTGTTGGCAACATCCGGCAGTGAACCACTAGGTCAATGCATGAGCCAACTGTCGGATTCACAAACTCACTGGTTATGTTTGCACCTGCCAAAAGCGGCAAAGTACACAGTTTGGAGATTGCGTCCTGAGCTGAGTTTGAATGAATTGTGCATAATCCAGGTAATCCTGAATTTAGAGCAATTAATAGATCGAAGCTTTCTGCTTGTCGAACTTCTCCAACCACAATCCGACCTGGACGCATTCGTAGAGCTTCTTTGACAAGTCTTCGAAGAGAGATTTCACCAACGCCTTCGAGGTTGGGTTGCCTGGTCTGCATGGCAACCCAATCAAGGCCTTGATATCTAATTTCGAAAGTTTCCTCAACGGAGACAACTCTTTCCGAATCACTTACCTCGTTCAACAATGCACACAAAAGTGTGGTCTTGCCAGCTTGAGTAGCCCCAGAAACCAGAATGTTCTTTCCAAGCTTTACTTGATCATGCAGGAATTGCGCTTGAGAAGCGCTCAATGATCCAAGCTCAACAAGTCGTTCAAGTGAATAGACCCGGTTTGGGAACTTACGAATGTTCACACTCCAGGTCTTCCGAGTGATGTCTGGAATGACAACATGCAACCTGGAGCCATCGACTAGCGAGGCGTCAACGAAAGGAGAGGATCGATCCAGGCGACGGCCGGTGTTTCGAAGCATCTTCTCTATCAATGTCTGAAGAAGTTCTTGCTCAATACTTATTTCAAGTACAGAGCTAACTCCAGCTTTTGCAACAAACACTTCAGAGGTGCTGTTGATCCATATTTCCTCTATTTCTGGGTCATCCAGCAAGGGTTGCAGGGGTCCATACGCCGATAGCTGTTGAGCTAGCTCTACTCTGAGTCTTGGCTCCTGTGCTGCCAAAACACTAGACGGCTCAGCCTCAACCGCCGCGTCAAAAACGTAGTTAAGGGCACGGTCAACCTCCATGCCCCCAGAGACGATTCTTTCTCGGGCCAGAGTTGCAAGGGAAGAGACCAGTTCCGGCAAGCTGCCTCCTTGATATTTCTAGCGGAAGGCAAGTTTGCCAATTGGCGAATTTTGGCGGGAGGATTTATCCACAGCGGGAAATGGTTAGACTATTCGAGGAACGCGGGAGTGGCGAAATTGGCAGACGCACTGGATTTAGGTTCCAGCGTTCGAAAGGACGTGTGGGTTCAAGTCCCACCTTCCGCACCAAAAACAAAAAGACCCGCAAGCCGCGGGTCTTTTCATTTAACTGAAGTTTTTGGTTTATTTCAGAGCACTAGTTCTAGCAAGTGCTAGTTGAGCGTTAATGATTCCCGCACCACAACCGCCAATGATTGCGCAATTCGAAGTTGGTGCAAATGGTCGAACGGAATCTAGAAGAATTGCCTTCACCCTGGCCGGAGTAATATTGGGTTGCATTGAATACATCAACGCAACTATGCCTGAAACCACAGGAGTGGCCATGCTGGTTCCTTCTGAAAGTCGGTACGAAGGTAAGTTCGATGCATCAACCCAAGAAGAGATTATGCCTCCGCGTGAATCAGGAGATTCAGTTGAGCCGATGTTGAACTCGCCTCCGGGTGCCGATAGAAAAGCGCCTGTTCCAAAGTTTGAGTAAGTTGCCCTATCTCCCAAAGATTGAGTAGCAACTACGGTAATTACGCCGTTGCAGTTACCTGGAAATGAAAGTGATGCTCTACCTTCGTTTCCGGCAGCAACTACCACCGTGATGCCTTTGGCAATTGCAGCATCAAAAATTGATGCGTAGCCACCCGTGCAAGGAACTACATCCTTGGCACCCAGGGATAAGTTGATTACCGATACCGGAAACTTGTTTTGAGGAACCCCAGTTATTTTCACTCCGGCTGCCCAGTTGACCGCCTTTAGTAAGTCGGCGATAGTTCCGCCCTCTTTACCGAGTGCTCTAATTGGCAATAACTTTACATTTGGAGCGATACCCGCAGATCCAAGAAAATCGTGCTCGGCGGCAATGATGCCGGCAACGTGAGTGCCATGGAAACTATTACCACCTGAGGAATCGCCCTCATCATTTGGGTTCGAATCTTCGCCGTCACCATCGGCGGCGTTCGCTAGCTCGGAGACAAAGTCATACCCGTAGATGCTGCCGTCAGCGTTTCTAGTTAGAGCCTTGTCGATCTGTTGGTGGGGCCTGATGCCGGTGTCGATCACCGCAACGACTTTGTAGCCATCGCCCTTCGAGTATTTCCAGGCAGTTGGCATAGAAACGCCATTTTTACCATTTAGGTACCACTGAAGCGGAAAGTACAAATCGTTGGACGGGACGGTTGCATTTGAACTTGAAATTCCAAGCTCATTTGTTGCGAAGACTTCAACTGTGTAAGGGGTGTCTGGCAGTAATTCAGGGAATCTACACCTTGTTGCGTTGCACAAAGAAGTCTCGACCGATTCAATATCGCTTGCAGTGGCAACTGCTCGATATCTAACAGCACTGGCTGCAAATCCACCCCGATCCGAAACAGACTGTTCGAGGTATGTGACGTTTCCGGGACCGATTCTTGTCACAGACGTTACATAGACAGGTTTCGGAGCTGTTCTAACGGTCACAGAAGCGGTGTTAGATGAAGCTCCGACAGTATTGAGCTCGGAGCCATCGTTAGTTATGGCCCGCACTCGAAATCGATAGTTGATTCCTGCCCGAATTCCGTCGCTGACAAATATGCGAGTATCGCTGCTGCCGGTGTTTGAAATCAAAGTCTGGTAGCTTGCTCCACCATTGGAGGAATATTGAATGCGGTAGCCAACAATCTTTGCCCCATAACGATTGGATGGGGTCTTCCAGCTAAGCCTCACCCTTGCCTGATCACTGGCGGTTGCACTAACAGCTGGTTTTGCCACGAGTGATATTGGGCCTGATGCTGCTCGAGCCTTGGTTAGTATTGGCCGATTAGAAATATTTGCCGAGGACTTTTGGATAGCAAGGTTTGGCTCAGCCCAGATAATTCTTCTATCAAGCACCATCCGCTTGATCCAGACCTTGGCAACTTCTGTGTTGATTGGCTCAACAAAGTTCAGAGCGAAAATTCCCCCACCAAGATCTTCGCTGATCACTTTGCCTCGAAGTAAGTTTGCTCCGGTTGGCTCACCATTAGGTGCCACAGCTTCAACCCCAGCCGAGTACTGAACCAGTACTCCAGAGATTTTCTCGGTTGACGAGGATGTGGCGGCGTTGGCCGAAGGAACGATACCGCTAACCAGCAGCGCTGTCGTCGCAATGGACAGCAAAAATCCCCGAAGGCTCATAACTTCAACCTATCAGAGGCTTTTTTGCATCAGGATTGTTCCCAGCCAACGGTCAAACTTAAAGCCCACTTTAGCCAGGTGGCCCTGCTTTTTAAATCCAAATTGCTCGTGCAGTCTTACTGATGATTCAGCTCCGCTGTCGGAAATCACAGCCACAACTTCCTTGACTCCGGCTTTTTTGGAAAGGTCAAGCAGCTCTTCGAGTAACTTAGAGCCGATTCGTTTTCTAGTCGCTGCTGCACGCAAGTAAATGCTGTCTTCAACAGTTGACCGATAGGCGGATTTCTGACGCCAGGGAGCAACATAAGCAAACCCGAGAATCTCACCAGATTCAGTCTCGGCAACTATAAAGGGCAGTTTTTGCTTGTTTAGGTACTCCAGCTTTTCTTCCCATTGCTTAAGCTGCATTATCTGCTCATCAAAAGTCACTACTGAGTTTTGTATGTAGAAGTTATAGATCTCGCAGATTGCGAAGCAATCCCTTAGTTGCGCGGCCCGGAGACTAACGCTCAGGGGCCTGTCGGTATCCTCGCGAAATCCGCGAGCGCGAAAGCGCCTGATCAATCTCCATCGAGAAGTTGAATCCAGACCCACAGCTACTCCTAACAGGACCAATCTATCGGGGCAAGGCCCTTGGCTTGAAGAGCCGCATTTACCCGTGAGTAGATGCGGGATCCAAAAAAGCCACGCGAAGCAGAAAGTGGACTGGGATGAGTGGCTTGAATAACCTCCCCCTCCACAATCAACGCACTTAGCTTTTTGGCATGTTCTCCGAGGCTCAGGCAAACCAGAGAGCTCGAGTCCAGTTGCCCAATCACCGCCTTAGTAAATTCAAGCCAGATTTTTGCGTGGGCACCGGGTGCTCCAACTTTGGTGGTCAAAGCGGAATTGAGCAGCATTACACCCTGGCTACTCCAGAGATCGAGTTGTCCGGTATTGGAAACTTGAGGTAAATCGGCGGCTAGTTCTTTCATTAGGTTTTTAAGACTCTGAGGAGCTTTACTTGACGTAGAAACTGCAAAAGCCAAACCGCATGCAACATCTTTTGTGGGATAGGGGTCTTGGCCAATCAACAACACCTTCACCGACTCAAACGGCTCTTGAAACGCGCGCATCACCAAGGCTGGTGGCGGGGTGATCTGCTGCTCTGAAAGTAGCTGAGTCTCGATCTGGGACAGCAGGCCTTTACTTGCCGAAAGCCTGGATTGCCATGAGGGATGCATGGAGCTGAAGAACATGTATAAAGGGTAAGGCTTGCGTGGTGGCACAATGTTTTCATGACCCAGTCAATTCTTGAGCAGGCCCAATCAATGCTGCCTGAACTTCAATCCCTCAGGCGAAAGCTCCACCAAATTCCTGAGTTTGGACTCGAACTACCAAACACCCTCAAGGTAATCCTTGATGAGATTTCTCCTCTTGGAGAAATCACTTTGGGTAAATCTATAACCTCTGCGGTACTACACATAAAAGGCGATCTTCCTGGGCCAACGGTTTTGCTGCGTGCCGATATGGATGCCCTTGCGGTAATTGAAGACACTGGAGTTCCATATGCCTCTAGCAATGGCTTCATGCATGCCTGTGGTCACGATTTGCACATGGCCATGGGAGTTGGAGCCGCAAAGATTCTTGCATCAAGAAAGTCTGAACTTAAAGGTGACGTAATAATATTTTTCCAACCTGGAGAAGAAGGACATCACGGAGCTGATGTGATGATCGAAGAGCAAGCTCTGATGGTTTCTGGATCAAAACCAATTCGGGCCTATGGTCTGCATGTGTTTAGCTCTTACCCGCTTGGGATGATGGGATCTCGCAGCGGACCTTTGATGGCATCTGCCGGAGACTTACTTGTAACTGTCACCGGAAGCGGTGGACATGGTTCTATGCCTTGGTTATCTAAGGATCCAATCAGCGTGCTAAACGAGATTATGTCTGCCTTGCAGATTATGGTCACAAAGCGCTTCAATGCATTTGATCCTGTGATTGTAAATATTGGTTGGGTAAGAGCTGGAGATACGGCAACCACAAACGTTATTCCTGAAACTGCATCTTTCGGTGCAACTGTCAGAGTATTCTCCGAGGAAAATGCCACCAAGCTAAAGCAATACACCCAAGAGCTTGTCGACTCAATTGCAACCGGATTTGGCTTGAGCGCAACGGTCGAATTCACTAGAGCCACAAAAGTTTTGATGAATGACCCTCAAGCAATCTCTTCGGTAGAGAAAGTAACCAGCGAACTTTTTGGCGCTAGCCGATACATAAACCTTCCAACACCGATTGCCGGCGGCGAGGACTTTGCCTCGATACTCAGCGAAGTTCCAGGAGCGTTCGTATTTATGGGTGCGTGCCCTCCGGGTACCGATCACACCACTGCTGCCACCAATCACTCCAACAAGGCCGTCTTCGATGATTCGGTTTTGGGAGACGGAGCTGCATTGCTGGCCCGACTAGCTGTTGATGCACTCAGCTAGCCATTAGGCTTTTTCACAATCATGGAATTTCAAGTATCTGGCGACAGTATCCCGTCCGAGTTCATCACGGACGAAATGGCCAGAAAGCTCATTGGCAAACCTCCGGCCTCGGGAGCCTGGCGCGATGGTGACCCTGCAGGTGATCGCAAGTTCACAACTTCATTTGATGTAAAACTCGAAAGCGGTAAGAAGCTCGAGGACGTCAAGATTGCATACGAAAGCTGGGGTCAACTAAAGCCCGACGGTTCAAATGCGCTCTTAATCCTGCACGCGCTTACCGGAGACTCCCATGCTTTTGGCTCAGCAACTAGAGCGCACCCAACGGCCGGTTGGTGGAACGGAGTTATTGGTCCAGGACTCGCAATAGATACAAATAAGTACTTTGTCGTAGCACCAAATATGCTTGGGGGCTGCCAAGGTTCGACTGGACCAACTTCCTTGGATAAAAAGGGCAAGGAGTATGGACCGCGTTTTCCTTACATCACAATCCGTGACCAAGTCACTGCTCAAGTTGAGCTCACAAAGCAGCTTGGAATCAAACGCTGGAAAGCTATCATCGGTGGCTCCATGGGCGGTATGCAGGTTCTGGAATGGGCCATCGAATATCCAGAAGCGATGGAAAAAATCGCGGTTCTCGCAGCACCTGCATTTTCTAACGCCGACCAAATTGCTTTGAACTCCGTTCAGCTTGAAGCCATCAAGGCAGACCCGGCATTTAATGAAGGTGACTACTACGACGCGGCTGCAGGTAAGGGTCCTTACCGTGGTCTTGCACTGGCCAGACGCATGGCGCTATTGAACTATCGCTCCCCTGAAGAGCTGAATGTGCGCTTTGAGCGCGCTTGGCAATCAAAGGTAAATCCATTTGGCGACGGTGGTCGCTTCGCGGTTGAGAGCTACCTAGATTTCCACGGCAACAAATTCACACGCAGATTCGATGCCAACAGCTACCTCACTCTGGTCGAAGCCATGAACTCTCACGACATCGCTCGCGGACGCGGTTCCATCAAAAAGGCCATTCAAAAAATCAAGGCTGAGATGCTGCTAGTTGGTATTGATAGCGATCGATTGTTCCCGGTACCGAGCCAAGAAGTAATTGCAGAAAGTGGCCCAAAGAAGCTTTTTGGAAATAAGTTATTTGTTATCCAATCGGACTACGGTCACGATGGATTCCTAATTGAAGCCGAAAAGGTTGGCAAACTGCTAAAGCGCTTGCTTTCTGCCAAGTCCTAACTAACAAAGAATTCCTGGGGCGCCAACCTAACTACCTAAGATAGGTCTTACTGCCAGAAGGCCAATTCGAAGGAGACATCAGTTGTCCGCACTACAAAAGGCAAGATTTGCAGTTTTTGCCTACTTCACAATCGCGGGTGCGGCAGTGACTTTCTGGGCAGTGCATATCCCCTTTGTTGAAAACAAGCTCGGTATTTCCCATGCGGCGATTGGCACACTCCTACTGGTTTTCGGGGGCGGTGCGTTGACTGCCATTCAATTGGTTGGAAACCTTATTGATCGGGTGGGTTCTAGAACAGCAACTTTTCTATCTGGAACTTTCATGGGTGTAATGCTTTTTCTTCCTGGTCTTGCTGATAGCCCTTTCTTTTTAGGTATCGCATTGTTTCTTTTGGGAATCGGAGTCGGAGCAACTGACGTTGCAATGAACGCCCACGCGGTGGATGTCGAAAGGGCTTACCAGCGTCCAATCTTTTCGGCTTTTCATTCCATGTGGTCTTTTGGTGGATTGATCGGAGCGAGTATCGGTGGAATTGCTCTGGCTAACGGGCTGGATATGCAAACCACACTCACTGGGGCTGCCGTTGCAACTTTGCTTGTAGCCATTTCAATGCGAACCTGGATGCTTCCCGATAGTCCAAACCACCAATCAGACAAAAAAGTAAAGAACGCAGACAAACAAGCCGAGAAGTCTCGCCTCAAAGCACTAAACGCTTCCAACCGAAAAGTGCTTGGGTTTGTTTTGTTCCTTGGTGCGATGTCGGCTGCCGCGGCCATTGCCGAAGGCACTGGAGTGGACTGGTCCACCCTTCATCACGCCAGAATCCTTGGCACCTCCGATGCCCAGGCGGCAATAGCTCTAGTTGTTTACACCGGTGCAATGGGAATCACGCGGTTGGTAATCGATAAGGTAGTTGCCGCTCGCGGCAGAATATTTGTCATTCGATTTGGTTCCCTTGTTTCAGCCGTTGGAACCTGCGTGGTTGTGCTATCGACAACTTCTCCGTTGGCACTTGCTGGCTGGGTAATTGCCGGAATCGGAATTGCAGGAGTGGTGCCACAGATTTTCGCCTACTCCGCCGAAGTCGGTGAGGATACTCACACTGGTCGTAACATGGCAAAAGTTGTAGGGATTACCTACGCTGGAGTGCTGGCTGGTCCTGCACTAATAGGCTTCCTGACAGCCCTTGTTCCATTGAACATCGCTATTGGGCTAGGCGTAGTTTTGGGGCTGTTCACAGCCCTTGGGACCCTCATTATTGAAAAAAGGAATTCAAATGCCAAAACTTTTTGAATCGATCCAACTGCGTGGCCTTGAGGTAAAAAACCGCATATGGATCTCGCCGATGTGTATGTACTCGGCTGAAAATAAAGATGGGATGCCAGGAACCTGGCAAGAGATTCACTTAGGTTCAAGAGCGGTGGGCGGCGCAGGACTAATTTTTGTTGAAGCCTCCGGCGTGAGCCCCGAAGGTCGAATAACTCCGTGGTGCACTGGCATTTGGAACGATGAGCAAGCGAAGGCCTGGAAGAGGATTGTAGATATCTGCCATTCGCACGGTTCAAAAGTTGCGATGCAGCTTGCTCATGCCGGTCGAAAAGCATCCGTGCATCGAGAGTCAAGCGGTGTTGGCTCTGTCGCAATTAGCGAGGGTGGCTGGCAAAGCGTTTCATCAACAAATGTAGCCTTTGGCGATTACGCAGCTCCTAGAGCGCTGAGCATCGATGAAATTGCAAAACTCGTTGAGGCATTTGCCGCAGCTGCTAAACGTTCCGTGGCTGCTGGTTTTGACGCAGTTGAGATTCACGGTGCTCATGGATATTTGATTCACCAATTTCTTTCTCCCCTTGCAAATGATAGAAGTGATGCGTACGGCGGATCACTTGAGAACAGAGCTCGCTTCCTGATGGAAATAATCAAGGCGGTACGAAATGTAATACCTGATGAAATGCCACTGTTTTTGCGACTTTCGGCTACCGACTATGCCGAGGGTGGTTGGGACCAAGATCAAACAGCCGAAGTTTCGAAGTGGGCGACCGAGGCCGGAGTTGATCTAATCGATGTTTCAAGTGGTGGCATTATCACGGGAGTGAAAATCCCTTCGGGGCCAGGCTACCAAGTTCCTCTCGCAGAATATGTTGCCGAAAGAATCAAGCAGCCAGTCAGTGCCGTGGGTCAGATTACCGATGCAAAACAAGCAGAACAAATCCTGCAGTCAGGTCAGGTGGATGTAATCCTGATTGGACGCGCAAGCCTTCGAGATCCCTACTGGCCACTTCGAGCCGCTAGTGAATTGGGCGTTGAAGTCAATTGGCCCGAGCAGTACGAGCGTGGAAAGTGGCCCAAGTAAGTAGCCACAGCGATTCGCCCTAAATACAGCTAGAAACCTAGGCCCAGGCCTCAATCGCCGGCAGAGCGTAAGATATAGGAGTCATTCAAGCCAACAAATAAGGGGTTTTTCCGTGTCCGGTGAAGGATTGCAAGACGACTACGGAGCCAACTCTTGGCTGGTAGAAGAGATGTACGAAAAGTACAAGCAAAACCCAGACTCCGTCGATAAGGCCTGGTGGCCAATTCTTGAAAATTACCAGTCCACACAAGGAGCGGTTGCACCAGCTCCAAGCGTTCCAGCCCCAGTTGTTTCAGATGTGACTTCATCAATTCCGGTTGTTGCAAAGACCACTCGCGTTGAGGCGAAGCCGGCACCAATTCCAGCTCAGGCTCCGATAACTGAATCAATCGCGATTGTGCCCGAGTCATCCGAAGAAGATGCTCAAGACCAAGTAACAGCCCTAAAGGGAATGGCTAAGACTCTCGCAACCAACATGGACCAATCGTTGCAGGTGCCAACCGCGACAAGTGTGCGGGCCGTTCCAGCAAAACTAATGATTGATAATCGTCTGGTTATCAACTCTCATCTGTCTCGCACTCGGGGTGGAAAAGTTTCCTTCACACACCTGATTGGCTATGCGATTATTCAGGCGCTAAAAAAATTCCCAAGTCAAAACGTTTACTACGACATAGTCGATGAGAAGCCGGTTGTGGTGCAGCCTGCCAATGTCAACTTCGGCCTTGCAATCGATATTCCCAAACCCGATGGCTCTCGAGCTCTATTGGTTCCAAATATCAAAAGGGCTCAGCGCCTGAACTTTGCGGAGTACTTAACCGCGTACGAAGAACTAGTTGCCAAGGCTCGAACCAACACTTTGACTGCCGCCGATTTCCAAGGAACAACTATTTCACTAACCAACCCCGGTGGAATTGGAACTGTTCATTCCGTCCCGCGCTTGACTAAAAACCAAGGTTGCATCGTTGGAGCCGGAGCGCTGGATTATCCTGCAGAATTCCAAGGAATGAGCGATTCTCATCTTGCAAAACTTGGAATCAGCAAAGTAATCACCCTGACTTCCACTTATGACCACCGCGTCATTCAAGGTGCCGGTAGCGGAGAGTTTCTAAAGATTGTTCACGGACTACTTCTTGGTGAAGATAACTTCTACGACCAGATCTTCGCAGCTCTAAGAATTCCATATGAGCCGGTTCGCTGGGTTGCTGACTTCGACCGCGAGGGTGCGGATGACCGCGATAAGTCAACAAGAATTCAAGAGTTAATCAATGCCTACCGTGTTCGTGGACACTTGATGGCAGATACTGATCCGCTGGAATACCGCCAGCGCACCCACCCTGATCTCGATGTCTTGAACCACGGGCTAAGCCTCTGGGATCTGGATAGAACCTTCAGAACAGGCGGTTTTGGTGGCAAGGCCAAAGCTCCATTCCGTGAAATTCTAAAAACCCTGCGCGACTCATACTGTCGCACTGTTGGTGTCGAGTACATGCATATTCAAGATCCCACCCAGCGCAAGTGGTTCCAGGACCGATTAGAAAAGCCCTATGCCAAACCAACGCGCGAAGAGCAGCTACGCATTCTGAACAAACTTAATGAAGCAGAGGCTTTCGAGACTTTCCTTCAAACAAAGTTTGTTGGACAAAAACGCTTCAGCCTTGAAGGTGGCGAGGGAGCAATCGCTGCGATGGATGAGCTGCTTCAGTGCGCTGCCAACTCAGGCATCCAGGAAGTTTGCATCGGAATGGCTCACCGCGGTCGTTTAAATGTTTTGACCAATATCGCCGGTAAGACATACGGTCAGGTGTTCAAAGAGTTCGAAGGAAACACCGACACCAAATCAGTTCAGGGTTCCGGTGATGTTAAATACCACCTAGGTACCGAGGGCACCTTCGAAAGCCTAGAAGGCAACAAAGTTAAGGTCTCCCTGGCAGCAAACCCTTCTCACCTGGAAGCTGTTAACCCAGTTCTTGAAGGAATTGTTCGTGCGAAGCTCGATCGCTTGGATGCCATCCCCCGCAATGAATTTCCAGTTGTGCCAGTTTTAATCCATGGCGATGCAGCATTTGCAGGACAGGGTGTAGTTCCTGAAACTTTGAACATGGCTTCACTTCGTGGATACAAAACCGGTGGAACCATCCATCTGGTGATTAACAACCAGGTTGGTTTCACAACTCCTCCTTCTGAGTCGCGCTCGACTGTTTACTCAACAGACGTTGCTAAATCCATTCAGGCTCCCATCTTCCACGTCAACGGTGATGACCCAGAGGCCGTTGTAAGAGTCGCGCAATTGGCGTTTGCTTACCGTCAGGAATTTAAGAACGATGCAGTAATTGACTTAATCTGCTACCGCCGTCGCGGTCATAACGAAGGTGACGATCCTTCGATGACCCAACCACTGATGTATAACCTGATTGAAGCCAAGCGCTCAGTTAGAACCCTTTATCTCGAGTCCCTGGTTGGACGAGGAGACATTACTCAGGCTGAGTTCGAAGCTGCCAACTCCGATTTCCAAACCAAGCTCGAAAGTGCCTTCGTTGAGGTGCATGAGGCAATGGCTGCGCCAATTGAACTGATTCCTCGCCGAGTTGGTATCGGAACCACTGCCAGCGACGAGCCTGAAATCTCCCGACCAACCGCTGTGGCTAAAGAGGTAATTGAGCTCATCGGTGATGCCCACGCCAACACCCCTCCTGGATTCAGCGTTCACCCTAAGCTTCAGCAGCTTCTTGCCAAGCGACTAGAAATGAGCCGCGAAGGAGGCATCGACTGGGGCTTTGGCGAATTGCTATCTTTTGGATCGCTTCTGACAGAAGGTGTCCCGGTTCGACTTGCAGGGCAAGACTCCAGGCGCGGAACTTTCGTTCAGCGCCACGCTGTCTTCCACGACCGAGTCAACGGCCAAGAATGGATGCAAAAAAATTTGGCGGTGACAAAGTTTAGAAACTTGAGTGAGAATCAGGCTAAGTTCTGGATTTACGACTCGCTATTGAGTGAGTATGCGGCAATGGGATTTGAGTACGGATACTCAATCGAGAACAAAGAAGCTCTTGTTTTATGGGAAGCGCAGTTTGGTGATTTCGTCAACGGCGCGCAGACCATTGTTGATGAGTTCATTACTTCGGCTGAGCAAAAATGGAACCAGCACTCAAGCTTGGTTCTTCTCCTGCCTCACGGCTACGAAGGCCAGGGGCCAGACCACTCTTCGGCGAGAATTGAAAGATTCCTGCAGCTGTGCGCCGAGAACAATATGACTGTTGCTCAGCCAAGCACGCCAGCTTCACACTTTCACCTCCTTCGCAAACAAGCATTCACTAGGCCTAGAAGACCACTTGTGGTTTTCACACCTAAGTCGATGCTTAGGTTGAAGGCAGCTTCTTCTTCAGTTTCTGATTTCACTTCCGGGTCATTCCAGCCAGTTATTGACGATGTTCAAGGACTGGACAAAGCTAGCGTCAAGCGCGTAATCCTTTGCTCAGGAAAGATCTACTGGGATCTGATGGCTGAGCTTGAAAAACGTAGCGAGAAGAGCATCGCCGTTGTTCGTATAGAGCAGCTCTATCCAACTCCGGTAGATGAAATCAAGCAAACCTACGCTTCTTACCCAAACGCCGAGCTCTACTGGGTTCAAGATGAACCTGCTAACCAGGGGCCTTGGACCTACATCGGTTTGTTCTTGCCGAAGTATATGAATGGGCAGGTTCCAACTCTGGTTTCAAGACCAGCAAGTGCCTCGCCTGCAACCGGTTCTGCCAAGCGCCATGCGGTAGAGCAAGCCGACGTCATTACAAGAGCGCTGGCGCTGTAGCTAAATGGAGCAATCCGAGAAAGCGGAAACTCGAATCGTCATTCTTGGCGACGAGACAACTACCGCTATCGGTGATGTAAAGGCCCTTGGTTGGGTCGGAAGAGTTATCGCCAGAACCCCAGTCGAGGATCCAATTATCGATATTTACAACGTGCCTTCCCCAGGTGAGACTAGTGCCAGCTTGCTGGAGCGCTGGGGGGCTGAAGTTCAGAGAAGATTCAGGCCAGAAACTGACAATCGACTGGTGTTAGCTCTTGGAAACTCCGATGCGCGTGAGGGTGTTTCAGTTTCTCGCTCAAGACTAAATATTGCCACCATCATTGATGAAGCCCGGCGCAATGATATTTCCGTTTTTGTGGTTGGACCACCACCGAGTTTCGATAAGGCTCTCAACTACGAAATTGAGCACTTAGCAACCGGGTATGAGGATGTCTGCCGAAGAAGAAGTGTTCCGTTTGTGGATTTCTATCACCCGTTGGTTGATCACGAGGGTTTCAACGCAGAGCTAGAGGTTTCCACTCGAAACATGCCGGCACAAACTGGCTACGGCTTGATGGCCTGGTTAGTTTTGAACCGCGGTTGGTATCCATGGCTTGGCTTGGAAGAAAACCAGAGTTAGTGTGACTGGGACTTTCTTATAAAGTCCAACACTTTTTGAGCCAGTTGTTTCGGTGGCTCCTCATCGCAAGATCGAGTTATTGCCTTATTGAGATAAACCTCAAGATTGTATTCTTCCTCACAAGAGTCACATAGCGCCAAGTGAGTAGTGATATCCTTCTGGTCCTCTGGACGCAATTCGTTGTGAAGGTACTCGTGAACCAATGACTTGGTTTCTTCGCAGTCAAACTCTGCCATTAGCTTTTCTCCGTTTTTGTTTCCGAGGATAAATATCCTTGTTCTCTGGCATATTCCGCAAGTAGCACTCGAAGCAATTTCTTACCTCGGTGAAGACGACTCATTACAGTTCCAACTGGGGTTCCCATAACTTCAGCAATTTCCGCATACGGCAAGCCATCCACAACCGCGTAGTAAACCACCATTCGAAACTCTTCAGGAATTTCAAGCAAAGATTTACGAACGACTTCAGAAGGAAGATTGTCCAACGCCTCAAGTTCAGCAGATCGAGAGGTGGTTGCGGTAAGGGACTTTGCATCTCCAAGCTGCCAGTCCTCGAGATCATCGAGGCCGCCTTTGGAGGGGTCCTTGGCTTTTTTGTTGTAGCTGTTTATGTGGGTATTGGTCATGATTCGGTAGAGCCAAGCCTTCAGGTTTGTCCCCTGCTGGTATTGAGCCCAGGCAACAAATGCCTTGGCCATGGCTTCTTGAACTAGATCTTCGGCGTCAGATGGGTTCCTGGTCCAGCGGAGTGCGGCTCCGTAAAGCTGTGGCATAAGTGGTATCGCCTGCTGTTCAAAGTCCCGAATCTTGTCTTCTGAGGCCTTGTTGGGCTGGATTGTCATAGGTTCAGAGTCTAACAACCGGCCTGCCTCGGCTTGCTCTAGCACTACTGACACCGCGGACTCCTAATGTTTTTGCATTACTGCTACTTTTAAAACCAATGACTGATGAAAGCTATTCCCGCCGCTGGGCCGCTCCCAGCACCCAAAATCAACTGGCGGCAACCATCAGCCTCCCTGGATCTAAGTCCCTTAACAATCGGGAATTAGTTCTCTCGGCCCTCGCGGAAAGCCCGACTACCCTTCGGGACTGCCTTGTTTCTCGAGACTCCTCCTTAATGATTGAGGCTCTTCGCAAACTAGGAACTCAAGTTGAGGTCTCTGGAACCACCGTTGTCGTAAGTCCTAAGCCGCTATTAGGACCTGCCGAAATTGACTGTGGACTGGCTGGGACGGTCATGCGATTTGTTCCAGCACTGGCATCTCTAGCCAATGGACGGATTGATTTTGATGGCGATTTAGCAGCCCGGAAGCGTCCGATGAAAACCACCATCGACTCACTTCGCTCACTTGGTGTTTTAGTAACCGGGGAATCTCTTCCGTTTTCCATCCAGGGTCAAGGAGAAGTTCAGGGAGGCGCAATCGAGATTGATGCTTCAGCGTCCTCACAATTTGTTTCAGGTCTTTTACTGGTTGGGGCTAAGTTCAAAAACGGATTAACCGTTTCACATGTTGGAAACCACTTGCCTTCAATGCCGCACATCGAGATGACAATTGAGTGCCTGCGCAACAGAGGCGTGGACGCATCTCAAACCGGGCCTGCAAGCTGGAGAGTTGAACCAGGAAAAATTTCTGGCGGTGAAGTAAGGATCGAACCTGACCTATCAAACGCTGGTCCGTTCCTGGCAGCTGCCATGGTCGCTGGCGGTTCAGTAAGAATTTCAAACTGGCCCAAGAAAACTACTCAGGTTGGAAATAACTTCGATGGAATACTCCAGCAAATGGGTGCAAGCGTTGAAAGGGTTGGCAACGACCTAGTGGTATCGGGGACTGGAGCTATTCAAGGTGTAGATATTGACCTATCAACCGGCGGCGAACTCACGCCAGTAGTTGCAGCTCTAGCTGCATTGGCGAGCTCACCATCTCAGATTCGCGGAATCGCTCATCTTCGAGGTCACGAAACCGATCGTTTGAAGGCCCTCGTGAGCGAGATTAATTCCTTAGGTGGGGATGCCACTGAAACGGAAGATGGAATGATCATCAAGCCCGCAAAGCTTCACGGCGGCATTTGGAAAACTTATGAAGATCACAGAATGGCTACCGCTGGCGCAATCATTGGGCTTGCAGTGCCTGGGGTTGAAATTGAGGACATCTCAGTAACAGCAAAGACCATCCCTGAGTTTGTTTCGCTTTGGGAGCAAATGCTAAAGGGGAACGCTTGAGCTGGCTCTACGAGCCAGAACCTGGCGAACACGATCTCGATGAGACCGATGTTCGAGTAAGACCTAACCCCAAGGGAAATAAACCACGAACCAAAATAAGACCAGACCACGAGGATGCGGCTCTTGGCTTACTCGTTGGCGTTGATAAAAATAGATATCAGGTTCTATTGCAGGATTCTCAGACCCAGCTAAATGCCACCCTCGCCAAGGAGTTGCGTAGCGATGGACCGGTGGTGGGTGACGTAGTTGCGCTAACGGGAGATATCACCGGTGACGATGGCGGCCTTGCAAGAATCGTGCGGATCGAACCCAGAAAAACCCTGCTTAGAAGAAGTGCAGATGACAGCGACCAAGTTGAGCGGGTGATTGTGGCAAACGCCACCCAGCTTTTGATAGTTATCGCTGCTGCCAACCCAGAACCGAGAACTCGTCTAGTTGATCGATACCTCGCAGCTGCGTTTGATGCAGGACTAAAGCCGATCATTTGCGTCACGAAGACTGATCTTCGGGACCCAACCGAGTTTCTCGCCAGTTTTTCAGGATTGAGTATTCCAGTGGTGCAAACACGTTCTGATAAGTTTGATCTTGAAAAACTGAATGAACTTTTGGCCGGTGAGGTGACTGTTTTTGTAGGTCACTCAGGAGTTGGGAAATCGACGCTGGTAAATGCAATTTCACCCTCGGCTAATCGAGCCGTTGGGGTTGTCAACGATGTCACCGGTCGAGGGCGACAAACCACCACTTCAGTGCGAGCAATCAAGTTAGAGAAGGGTTGGATTATCGACACCCCGGGAATTCGATCCTTCGGTCTAGGCCACATTGACCCCAAGAACCTGCTGCGTTCATTTGAGGACCTTTGGGAAACCATCCGATCCTGCCCCAGGGGATGCACTCACCTAGCCGACTCTCCAGATTGCGCATTAGATGAAGCCGTTGCCAGTGGAGCACTGGGGCCGCAGGCTGAATCCCGAGTGGATTCGCTGCGCCGACTTATGACTTCGCTAAGTTAGTAAGGGTGTTCACCTTCGATCAAGATCTTGCTCTAGCACTTGAGCTGGCAGATGCCGCCGATGCAATATCCCTTCCTCGCTTTCGCGCACTTGATCTAAACATCGAAACAAAACCTGACATGTCTCCTGTTACCGATGCTGATAAATCAGTGGAGAAAGCACTTATAGCCAAGCTGGCGCTGGAAAGACCAGGCGATGCAATTGTTGGCGAAGAATTTGGCTCCAGCGGCCAGAGTTCAAGAAAGTGGATCATCGACCCAATCGATGGAACTGCCAATTTTGTTCGCGGAGTTCCGGTCTGGGCAACGCTGATAGCGCTAAGCATTGACGATAAGCCAACTGTTTCAGTGGTCTCTGCGCCCGCACTTGGCGCTAGGTGGTGGGCAGCTCCTGGTACTGGCGCTCACACCAAATCGGTGTCTGGTGGGGAAAGAAAGCTTGCGGTTTCGAAAGTTTCCAAACTCGAAAATAGCTCGCTGAGCTATAACAACCTTCAGCTTTGGCAATCAAGCCACTACCTGCCGCAACTGCTGAAACTCTCCGAAGCAGTTTGGCGAACCAGGGCTTATGGGGATTTCTGGAGCTACATGTTGCTTGCGGAAGGTTCAGTGGATGTAGTGGCTGAGCACGATCTCAAGATTTATGACATTGCAGCTCTGGTGCCCATTATCGAGCAAGCCGGAGGAATGCTCACTGACTTTGACGGTGGATTTTCTGAGTCAACATCTAGTGTTCTGGCCACAAATCAGGTGCTGCACAAAACCGTGATTGATTTTCTAAAAAGTTAAGCCTGAACTGAGTTAGCCCCAGCGCGAGGCCTGATGCTCTGCAATGATTCGTCGGATGGTTCCGCTTCGCCCGCGGATAATCACGCTTTCAGTTCTAATCATCGGCCCTTTCCTTCGGACGCCCTCGAGTAGCTGACCGTCAGTGACACCGGTTGCGATAAAAAAAGTGTTATCGCTTCGAACAAGTTCCTTCGCCTCATAGACGTAGTCCATCTTTAGGCCAGAAGAAATTCCTTTGTCCTTTTCTTGTTCATTTCGGGGGAAGAGAATCCCTTGAATCAAACCGCCAAGCGCTGTCACCGCGCAAGCCGTCACAACCCCTTCAGGCGAACCGCCCACCCCCATGCACATATCTATTCTTGACTCACGGCTCGAGGCATGAATAGATGCGGCCACATCACCATCCAATAGCAAGCGTGTTCCCGCTCCGGCTTCACGAATCTCCCGAATTAGATCTTCGTGCCTTGGGCGATCTAGTACGGCAACAACAATTTCAGATACCGATTTGTTTTTAGCTTTCGCAAGTGCCCTGATATTTTCACCCACGGGCTTTCGTATGTCACAAACTCCAACGCCTTCTGGGCCCGTGACTAACTTGTTCATGTAAAAAATCGATGAGGCATCAAGCATGGTGCCGCGATCGGCAACGGCGATGACGGAGATGGCGTTCTGGCGACCTGCCGCCGTCAAAGACGTTCCATCAATCGGATCAACGGCTATGTCGCACTTCGGCCCAATTCCAGTGCCCACCAGTTCGCCATTGAACAACATTGGAGCGTTATCTTTCTCGCCCTCTCCGATAACAACCAAACCTTCAAAATTAACAGTTCCAAGAAAAGCCCTCATCGCATCAACGGCGGCTTTGTCGGCTTCGTTTTTGTGACCCTTCCCGATAAAGGGATGGGCACGAATGGCTGCGGCTTCGGTTGCCCTAACTAGTTCAAGAGCGAGGTTTCGATCCGGATGCTCCACGGCACTTCCTGGTGCGTTCATAGAAGTACCCTACCGAGTCCAACGGCCAATTGACTCCAGGGCTAGGCCTAAGCTCTTGCTACTGTAATGCCATGGAGCTGATTGTCAGAGTCGCAGAGCATTCAGATCTGCCGGAGTTGATTGCACTTGACGCGGAATGCTTTCCCAAAGGAAACACTGATTTGGAACCAGCACCGGCTGGTGAAATTGAAGAAGGAGTTGAAGACGGTAGCGTATTTGTTGCCATTGCTGACACTTCAGTAGTTGGAATGCTTCAGTTCGACAAAATTAGTTCAAACGAGTGGGAGCTACTAACTCTGGCAATTACGAGCTCCCATCGAAGCCAGGGCGTAGGTCAAGCACTAATGGAGAGATTCTTTGTTGAACTTTCGCAAAGTCCATACATGGTTGCTGTTTCCTGCATGACATCACCCAATAACCAAGCCATGCAAGGTCTGCTGGAAAGTTTTGGTTTTGTGCAGGTGGGACTGCTGGCCGATTATTTTGGTCCAGGAAAACATCGGTTGAAATTTCAGCTCAACTAGCTATTTGCTTGTCTTATGAGACGAATCCGAGTCTGGATTAGTTTCCGGACGAGGGTTTTCGGTAGTGGCTTATCAATTTCAAATTGGAGTGCGCCTTTGGATGTTTTGTAATTCGAAAGCTCCTGCTCGAGCTCAGGAATAACCAAAGATGAGTGGGGAAAGAAACTGCAGTGATTTTTGAAAGCATCGAAGCCGCAAATAATCTTTCCGTCTAGTTTGTAGCCAGGAAATCCATAAGAGATAACTTCTTGTGCCTCAGGGATGATTTCAAGAATTGTTTTCCTCAATGACTGGAGTGTGGAACGGTGCGGCTCACGAATCTTTGCTAAGTGCCGGTCTACTTCTTTGCTACTCATGCTCCACCAAATAGCTATCAAGGTTATCGAAGTAGCTCTCCATGCCCTCTTTAGAGGCATCAGCTTGCTCCTTGTCCATTTCACCAAACTGTGAGAAGCGCACTAAAGTGCCTGACTCGGTATTCGTGAAGTCAATCTCTATTCGATGAGCTTCTGAACTAGGTTCTCTAAGTGCGAACTCAAGCTCATCCTGGGAGTAATTCAAATCGTGGACGAGCTTTTGGTGAGGGTCTACTAAGGAGTAGGTGCCCCAAAAGTAGGCGTTAAATCCGTTCTCGGAAACGTCAACAGCAATTGCCCACGTTCCTCCAACTTCTGCTTCGCTGGTGGCCGATCCTGGAATCACTTTCAGAAATACTGGGCAGTACCATTTTTCTAGTTCGGTGGATTGCGTCCAAGCTCTCCAAAGTCTTTCGACAGGAAATTTGAACGTGCGTTCTACAAAGTACAGTGGCTGCATAGTTAAACGTTAAATCTAAATTCCACTACGTCGCCATCCTGCATGACGTAGTCCTTACCCTCCATGCGAACTTTGCCCTTGGCTTTGGCTTCAGCCATCGAGCCAGTTGCAACCAGATCGTCGAAGGAAACAATTTCCGCTTTAATAAACCCCCGCTGGAAGTCGGTATGGATAACCCCAGCTGCCTGCGGTGCGCTCCAGCCTTGCTTGATGGTCCAGGCTCTGGCTTCTTTTGGCCCAGCAGTTAGGTATGTCTGCAGACCTAGCGTTCTAAATCCAATTCGGGCTAGCTGATCTAAGCCGGATTCGTCTTGACCGAGGGAAGAAAGTAGTTCTGCCGCTTCATCTTTACTCAGGTCAATGAGTTCAGATTCAACCTTGGCATCTAGAAACACCGCTTCGGCGGGAGCAACTAAATCGGCCAATGCCTTTTTCTTGGCCGCATCTGTCAAGATACCCTCGTCAACATTGAAGACATAAATGATTGGCTTTGCAGTTAGTAGCCCAAGCTCCTTGATTGAATCCAGGTCAATCTTGCTGGAAGACAGTGGCTGACCTGAATTGAGAATTGCGAGCGCCTGATCGATGGCAACCAGTGCTTCGGGTTCAGCTTTCTTACCCTTAACTTCCTTTTCGATACGAGGCTTGGCTTTTTCTAGGGTCTGCATATCAGCCAGTATCAACTCGGTGTTGATTGTTTCAATGTCTGACGAAGGCTCAACTTTGCCGTCGACGTGGACTACATCAGAATCGCTGAACCCACGCACTACTTGAGCGATAGCATCGGCTTCTCGAATAGTTGCGAGGAACTGGTTTCCAAGTCCTTCTCCTACTGAGGCTCCCTTAACAATTCCGGCGATGTCGACGAAGGAAACTGGAGCGGCCAGGATCTTCTCGCTTCCAAAAAGCTCTGCGAGCTTATCCAGGCGGGCATCTGGAAGATTCACCACACCAACATTTGGCTCAATGGTTGCGAACGGATAGTTCGCTGCCAGAACGTTGTTCTTGGTCAGTGCATTAAAGAGGGTCGACTTACCAACATTTGGTAGTCCCACGATTCCGATTGTTAGAGCCACGGGATACAAGCCTACCTGTCGCCAGCTAATGGCAGACTGTTAAGCATGTCTCTGGATTTCACCGCTATCGACTTTGAAACAGCCAATGGCTCCCCTGCTAGCCCCTGTGCTGTTGGGCTAGTTCGTGTGCGTAATGGCGAGATAGTCGATAGCTTCGAGTCCTTGTTCCAGCCACCTGCGGCACATAACTGGTTTAGCGCGGGAAATATAGCTGTGCATGGCATTACCCCAAAGATGATTGAATCGGCTCCAGAATTTTCCGAAATTTTGGATCAGATGCTTCAATTCATCGGTGAAGATGTCCTGATTGCCCACAACGCATCTTTTGACATGGGCGTTATGCGCGCTGCAGCTGAGGCAATTTCAGCTCCGCTTCCTAAAATTCACTACAGCTGCTCAGTGTCAATATCGCGCAAGACGTACAACCTGGATAGTTACCGGCTAAATCAAGTCGCCTACGCCATTGGCCACGAGGAGTTTGATCATCACAATGCCCTGGCTGACAGCGATGCCTGCTCGAGAATTGTGATCCATGCCGCCGATCGCCACGGGGCCTCAAATCTGGAGGAACTTCTAGAAGCCACCGGGTTGAAGCTAAAAACGCTGTAACTAGCAGGCACCTTGTCCAAGCTTGTCACTGGCTACTGGCATAGTTCTAACCATGGAACTCATTTACCTCTCTATAGGTCTATTTATTGGCGCTGTTGTTGGCGCACTGGTTGCTGCCCTTCGCTTTCGCTCTAAGGGCTCTGAATCATCTCTGGCCATACAACTGGCCAGTGCGGAAGCTACAGTCACCGGACTAAACGCCGCTCTACTCCGAGCAGAAGAGGATAGGAAGCAGCGCGAAACGAGAGAGCGCGAGGAATCTCGCTTGATTGCCGAACTAGCTCCAGTAAAAGATCGCCTGGAGCAAATGCAAATCTCGGTCAAGGCTCTTGAAAAAGAGCGCACTGAGCAATTTGGCACCATCCAGGAACAGCTGAAAAACGCCATCGCCTCAGATGATCAACTTAGAAAAACTACTCAGGCGCTATCTCAAGCTTTGTCTTCGAACTCCATTCGCGGAGTATGGGGAGAAACCCAGCTTAGAAAACTCGTTGAGCTTGCCGGGCTAATCAAACATGCCGACTTCAGCGAACAGGCGACCTTTTCTACAGACAGCGGCTCTGGCCGAGCAGATTTGATAATCAATCTTCCTGGAGGAAAATCCCTAGCAATTGATTCAAAGGTGCCTTTCAATTCTTACCAGGAAGCCTCGGCAATTTCGGAACTGGCCGAAGGTGATGAGGCTAGACGGAGAGCTGAACTAATTACTGCGCACGTCAAAGCAATGAAGGTTCACATCGACGCACTTTCTGGAAAAGAGTATTGGACTGGACTGAATGCATCACCTGATTTTGTCATTGCGTTTGTTCCTTCCGAATCCTTGTTGTCGGCAGCCTTAGATGCAGATCCAGCGTTGTTGGAGTATGCCTTCAAGAAAAACGTTGCACTTGCATCACCAGTTAGTTTGTTTTCTGTTCTAAAAACCATCAACTACATCTGGCGTCAAAACGCCGATGAAGGATCAGTTCGAACCATGATCAAACTTGGAAAAGAGCTCTACGAGCGAATTGGCAAAATCGCCGAGCATGCCGAGAAGCTAGGCCGGTCAATAACTTCAACCGTGAAGGACTACAACGTGTTTATCTCATCTCTTGAATCCAGAGTCTTGGTCACCGCTCGAAAGCTAAATGACTTGGATGAGAACCAACTGGGCACAGATGAGATTATTTCCCCTGCACCGCTGGAATCTGCTCCGGATAGCATCACCGCTAGTGAACTGCAAAAAGACACCGAAAAAGACTAGGTATTTACAAGCCTGAGGGGCTCTAATTGGGGCCTCGAAGGCGTTGGCTATACTTTTGTAGAAGTGCTCACAAAGGCGTTTGCAGCTGAAAAATCACCGGTAAATCTGATTTCCGGAACCAACTGATAATCCGCGAAGGAACCTGCATGTCTGGCATCACTACAAAGTCACCGATTGTGACTCTGACCCCGGCCCCAACCCTTGACCGCACGTATTTCGTCACAAACCTCCACCCTGGAGAAGTTAACCGAGCAGACTCGGTGGGCGAAGAACTAGCCGGCAAAGGAATAAACGTAGCTCGCGCATTGCATTTGGCGGGAATTGAAGCTCCCGGGGTAGTCCCGATTGGAAATGCCGAAAAAGGCATATTAGATCGAACCGGTTCCAAGAAATTTTTGATTCCTATGTGGATCGAAGGAACGATTCGAGTTTCAACCACAGTCCTGGAACACGGTGGGCCCACCACAAAAATCAATGAGGCGCCGAAGCCGCTAACGCACGAGGAGTGGCTACGAGTAGTTGATTTGACCGAAGAGACTGTCAAGGACAATGATGCCAAGTGGTTGGTTGTAGCTGGAGCTTTGCCTATTGATCAGTCAACAGGAAAATTTGTTGACCTGCACCCCATTTTTGACCGCATGGCAAAACTTGGAGTCCGTGTTGCACTAGATACTTCCGGTGAGCCTCTGGCCTACTGGGTTAGACAAGGTGATGCTGCAATCCTGAAACCAAATGCCGAGGAGTTGGCATCAGCTGTTAAGCGGTCCCTAATAACTAATGGGGATGTTGTTGCAGCAGCACGTGAGCTATGTGATCACGGTGTTGAGTGCGTACTGGCGTCCTTAGGGCCGGACGGAATGCTCGCCGTAACAAACAAGCGTGCGTGGAGCACCAGAACCACCCCAGTTAAGGTCATCAACACTGTTGGAGCAGGCGATGCCACCTTGGCAGGATTCCTAGCCGCAATCACAAAGAATCCACTTCCCGAAGGGCACGAGGATATTGGAGTTAGCTTTAATGTGCCGGTAGGAGCTATGACTGCGGTGCAGTGGGGGGCAGTAAAGGTAGGCCAGCCAACCAGCAGACTTGACAATATTGATAATCTTCCTGAGGTGTTCCTAACCGAAGATGTTGATCTTTCAGCCAAGCTAAAAGAACCAGCCATTTACAAGGAGAACTAGAGATGCCAGTTGCCTCACCGGATGCTTACCTAGAAATGCTCGATAGAGCCAAGTCTCAAAAATTCGCTTACCCCGCCATCAACGTGTCTTCTTCCTCGACAGCTATCGCCGCCCTGCAGGGTCTTCAGCAGGCAGGTTCGGATGGCATTCTTCAGGTTTCAACCGGAGGTGCTGAGTACTGGTCAGGGGCCAGCGTGAAGTCGATGGCAATTGGTGCTCAGGCTATGGCAGCCTTCGTGCGCGAAGCTGCAAAAGGATATGGCATCACGGTTGCACTCCATACCGATCACTGCGCCAAGCACCAACTTGATGGTTTCGTGCGTCCACTGCTCGAAATTTCTGCAGAAAGAGTTAAGAGCGGCCAAGAGGCGCTTTTCAATTCTCACATGTGGGATGGCTCGGCTGTCCCGCTTGGCGAAAATCTAGAAATTGCAAAAGAGCTACTCGCAAAGACCAAGAACGTTGGATCAATTCTTGAAATTGAAGTTGGCGTAGTTGGCGGAGAAGAAGATGGCATTGAGGGTGGAAGTGGCGAGCACTTATTTACCACCGTTGAAGATGGTATGGCTACCGCAGAAGCTCTAGGTCTTGGAGAAAACGGTCGCTACATGACAGCTCTAACTTTCGGTAACGTTCACGGAAGTTACAAGCCTGGAAGCGTTCACCTTCGTCCAGAGCTTCTAGATGAAATCCAGAAAGCCGTTGGAAAGAAGTACTCTAAAGACTTACCCTTCGATTTGGTCTTCCACGGTGGCTCTGGTTCCACTGCCAAAGAAATCTCAGATGCCGTTAGCTTCGGAGTTATCAAGATGAATATTGATACCGATACCCAGTACGCATTCACCAGGGCAATCGCCGGACACATGTTTACAAACTACGACGGCGTTCTGAAGATCGACGGCGAAGTTGGAAACAAGAAGACTTATGACCCTAGAGTCTGGGGCAAACTAGCTGAAGCGTCTATGGCTGCCAGAGTTGTTGAAGCTGCTGCCCAGTTGGGATCAGCTGGAAAGTCTGCGACGGCCTGATCGGTCACCCGCACAAAGAAACTGACTTCGGCTCCTAGGAGCGCTTAACCTTGTTG
>CAZKQH010000005.1:0-26571 GCA_964554845.1 uncultured Rhodoluna sp.
CGTTGCTGGCGTATCCGAACATGATGCCTTGATCTCCAGCCCCCTGAGCTTCAAACCGATCAGTAGAGCCTTGTGAGCGAACCTCAAAGCCTGAGTCAACTCCCTGTGCAATATCAGGTGACTGTTGACCTATCGAAACAGATACTCCGCAACTTTTTCCATCGAAACCAATCTTTGAAGAGTTGTATCCGATTGCTAGAACAGTTTCTCTAACAATTGACGGGATCTCCACGTAGCCGGATGTTGAGACTTCACCTGCGACATGCACTAAACCGGTAGTCACCATTGTTTCAACAGCAACGCGGGCGTTCTTGTCCTGGGCCAGCATTGCATCAAGAATGGCGTCAGAAATTTGGTCACAAATTTTGTCAGGGTGACCTTCAGTGACGGACTCGGAAGTGAACTGTCTTAGTGTGCTCATGATTACTTCATGTTACTTGCTATCAAGGACAAAACATCCTTAGCAACTGACTGCTTTGAACCCTGGAAGCTATTTGACCCTGTTCGAGAGACCATCACCAGCTCTGTGTGGTCCTTGCCAAAGACCTTGCCTTCGCTAATGTCGTTTGCTATCAAGTAATCGCATCCTTTAGCGGCGAGCTTGATTTTTGCCAGTGACTCCAAATCGTCACTTGCTTCTGCTGCAAAACCAACAATTACAGCCTTAGAAGCTGAGCTTCTTAATCTGTTGACTGTCGCGGCAAGAATGTCAGGATTTGCAACCAACGAAAGATTGAACTCCTCCCCTAACTCGGAGCGCTTAAGTTTTCCGGAAGTAGATTCAATTGGTTTGTAGTCTGCAACTGCCGCTGCCATAACCAAGATGTCATAGCTTCCAAACTTTGCCTCTAGGGCTTGGGATAGCTCCAAGGCTGAACTCACATTGATTGCTGTTAGTCCAGAAGTAAGGGAATCGTCTATGTTGGCTGCAATTAGTTCAACATCGGCTCCGAGCAGTTTAGCCGCACGAGCAAAAGCTACTCCCTGCTTACCGGACGAGAAGTTTCCGATAAACCTTGCTGCATCAATTGGTTCCCTGGTTCCACCAGCGGTGACAAGTACACGCTTTCCACTCAGCACACCGCCGAGTGCAGCTATTGCAGTTTCGAAGATCTCTGATGGTTCCGCTAGTCTTCCTACTCCCGAATCTTCACCCGTAAGTCTTCCAACCGCCGGCCACACGATGGTGACTCCTCGAAGTGTAAGAGTTTCGATGTTCGCTGTGGTTGCTTTGTTTTCCCACATTTCCGTGTGCATGGCCGGGGCAACTACTACGGGGCAAGTAGCTGCTAGCACAGTGGTAGTAAGAAGATCATCTGCAATTCCGGAAGTCATCTTTGCAATAAATGACGCTGTCGCAGGAGCTACAACTACCAAATCAGCAGATTTTGCTAGGGCAATGTGCTTTACCTGGTCTACGTCGGTAAAAAGATCTGGATCAACGATAGAAATAGGATTTCCCGATAGTGCCTCGAGAGTTGTTTTCCCGATGAACTTGAAGGCGTTGTTGGTAGCTACAACTTGTACTGAATGGCCAGCTTCAGAAAACAGACGAATCAAAGGAGCAGATTTATATGCCGCTATACCGCCGGTTACACCGACCACTACATTGGCCACCTGTTGGCGTCGCTTAGTCTAGGTGGCGCTTTGTGAGAAGACCCTGGTCAACTTCGTGAAGGGCAATTGTTAGAGGCTTCTCGTCAATAGTGACATCGACCAGTGGACCTACGTTGTTGAAAAGACTTCCCTCGTGCAAGGAAGAGTAGTAATCATTAATCTGACGTGCCCTCTTGGCCGCAAACATCACAAGCTCGTACTTTGAGTCCACTCGGTCCATCAACTTATCGATGGATGGAGATACGATTCCTTCTAGTTTTTCAGACATGGCAACTTTCCTGCGTTTATTTGGTTTGTACCAAGTCTACGACTTCTTGGGCACATCTGGCCACCTCGTCGTTGACGACTGAATAATCAAACTCGGAAGCCTGATCAAGCTCGGTTCTAGCCGTTTCAAGGCGGATTTGCTTGTCCTGTTCAGACTCGGTCCCCCTTTTATCAAGCCTTGCCCGCAGCTCCTCAAAGCTTGGGGGCTTTACGAAAACCAGCAAAGCCTCGGGGTAACTCTCTCTCACCTGAAAAGCCCCCTGGACGTCAATCTCAAGAATCACATTGAATCCGTTAGCTAACCCCTGTTCAACAGGTTCCCGTGGAGTGCCATAGGAGTGTTTGCCATGAACAGTCGCCCATTCAAGCATTTGACCAGATTCAGCGCGGATTTTGAATTGTTCCTCCGATAGAAAAACATACGAGACGCCATCAATTTCTCCCTCGCGTGGAGACCTAGTGGTTGCGGAAACGGAAAGCATAAATCCTTCAAAGTTATTGACGATGTGCGAGGCAAGAGTACCCTTTCCAACCGCAGACGGTCCTGCCATAACAATTAGCTTCCCAACTGGATTCATGCCCGCAACCCTACCTCAAGCTCGGCTATTGCCTTCGAGACTCTAGAAGAAAGACCATCAAGCGAAGCCCCCGCAACCAAACGAGAAACATTGCATATCGCAGTGTCTGCGTAGCTGGAAAGAAACGAACGTGCCTTCGAAAGAGGTACGCCCTGAGCTCCAAAGCCAGGAACTAGAACTGGGATCTTCAAGCTGGTTGAAAAATCTAAACCAAGGTCCGCGCTACTAACAGTTGCGCCCACTACTATTCCTATGGAACCCAAACCAACACTGCTGTATTGCTGCGCAAACTCCAACACGCTTCTTGCGATAGTCCTTCCATTGTAAATAGAGGACTGAAGTTCAGAAGCTTCGGGATTTGAAGTTGCTGATAGCACAAACACTCCACGACTATTGTCAAGAGCGACAGTGACTGTCTCGGCAAGAGAATCGGGCCCTAGGTAGGGAGACACCGTCAATGCATCACATGCAAATGCACCTTCACGCGATAACCAAGCTGCTGCGTAGCCAGTCATTGTCGAACCAATGTCTCCGCGTTTAGCGTCGGCAATTACAACGAGGTCCCGGTTCTTGGCGTCGGAAAGTAGTTCGGAGAGCTCGGTAAATCCTTTAGGCCCAAATTGTTCAAAGAATCCGACTTGGAACTTTACAATGCCTACATTGTGTTGAATTGCATCTAGCATCGAAAGACTGAACGACCTCGCACCTTCAGCTGAAATCGGAAGTCCCCAAGAACGTAATTGATCAATACTCGGATCAATCCCGATGCACAGTTGACCCTTCTGCTCAAAGGTTTTCAATAATCTTTGACCGAAGCTAGACACCGAGAGCCGCTTTCCGGTCAGCGGCGTGCTCTTGGAGTGATTTGACTTCAAATGGACCAGCGATGACCGCTTCGAACGAACCAATCGCACAGCTGAGCTGGGCGAGGGTTGTGAATATTGGCTTGTCAGCCGCAGTTGTTGCTGCACGGATTTCATAACCATCCTTACGCGCCGACGATCCAGTTGGAGTGTTCACAACCACATCAACTTCTCCAGCTGTAATTAGTTCAACGATTGTTGGGCCATCGGTTGCGGAAGAACCCTGGCTGTGCTTACGAACTTCCCTAGCATTAATTCCATGACGCTGAAGAATCTGAGCAGTTCCAGCAGTTGCTAAAATTTCATATCCCAATTGCTCCAGTCTTCTCACCGGAAGTAACATTTGAGGTTTATCACGGTCCGCCACCGAAATGAAAATCCTGCCACTTGTTGGTAGGGAACTTCCCGCAGCTGCTTGAGATTTCGCAAAGGCCCGAGGGAAGTCCACATCAATTCCCATAACTTCACCGGTGGAGCGCATCTCGGGACCAAGTAATGAATCTACGTATCTTCCGTCTGGTGTGGCGAACCTTTTGAATGGCAGAACTGCTTCCTTTACGGCAATCGGGGAATTGGCAGGGATGTAGGTTCCATCTAGCGCAGGTAAGTGTCCTTCAACCCTTAGTTGTGCAATTGAGTTTCCAACCATCACAAGCGCAGCGGCCTTAGCTAGCGTGATTCCAAGAGCCTTCGAAACAAAGGGAACTGTTCGTGAAGCTCTTGGGTTAGCCTCTAGCACGTAGAGAACATCTGCGGCAATTGCAAATTGCACATTTAGTAGGCCCACTACCCCAATACCCTTGGCAATTCGTTCAGTAGCATCTCTAACTCGAGCTATCTGCGACTCACTCAAGGTTATTGGTGGCAACGTACAACTCGAGTCGCCTGAATGAATTCCAGCTTCTTCGATGTGTTCCATAACTCCACCAACATAGAGCTCTAAGCCGTCATAAAGCGCGTCGATGTCAATTTCGATGGCATCATCTAGGAATCGATCAACTAGCAGTGGGTGCTCAGGGCCAACAATCGCCTGGTCTTCAATTCTTTGGAAGTAGTCATCCATTCCTTCGGATTCATAAACAATTTCCATTCCCCTTCCGCCAAGGACAAACGAAGGACGAACCAAAACTGGGAATCCAATTCGCTCGGCGATTGCCTTTGCGTCAGCCAAATTGGTGGCTGTGCCGTTTGCAGGAGCCAACAGATTCGCCTTTTCCAGAATCTTTGAGAAAGAACCTCTCTCCTCTGCTGAGTCAATTGCATCCGGAGTGGTGCCAAGAATTGGAACACCGGCTTTGGAAAGCCCTTGAGCCAGCCCGAGGGCCGTCTGCCCACCGAGTTGAACAATCACACCGACAATTTCCCCGGAAGCAGACTCGGCATGAATAACTTCCAGTACATCTTCCAGAGTGAGTGGCTCGAAATAGAGCCTGTCCGAAGTGTCGTAATCTGTTGAAACCGTTTCAGGATTGCAATTTATCATTATGGTTTCGTAGCCTGCATCCGAGAGTGCAAACGAGGCGTGCACGCAAGAGTAATCAAATTCGACACCCTGGCCGATACGGTTTGGACCAGAGCCTAGGATGATCACCTTCTTGCGATCTGATGGAATTACTTCTGTCTCTGTTTCATAGGTCGAATAGTGATACGGCGTGAGTGCTGGAAACTCCCCCGCACAGGTATCGACGGTCTTGAAAACTGGTCTTAGACCAAATTTGTGGCGAAGAGATCTAACATCGGCTTCAGCCAAATGTCTCAATTCGCCAATCTGTTGATCGCTAAATCCGTGCATCTTTGCCAGTTTTAGCAACTCTGGCGTCAAGTCTCCTGCTTCGCGAATTGTGATGGCGACTTCGTTTATTAGAACAATCTGATCAATGAACCATGGATCAATCATGGTCGCTTCAAACACTTGCTGCGCAGTGGCTCCCTTTAGAAGGGCTTGTTGAACATTCACAATGCGACCGTCGGTCGGTTTCTTTATGATTTCAAGAAGTTCACCGACGGGGGTGACATTGGTATTCCAGTGAAAAGACGAGCCCCGTTTCTCCAAAGATCTGAGGGATTTTTGAAGCGCCTGCGAGAAAGTTCTTCCGATGGCCATCGCCTCACCAACGGATTTCATAGTGGTAGTGAGAGTCGAGTCAGCTGCCGGGAATTTTTCGAAAGCAAATCTAGGAACTTTTACAACTACATAATCCAGTGTTGGCTCGAAGCTGGCCGGTGTCACCTTCGTGATGTCATTTGGAATTTCGTCCAACGTGTAGCCAATGGCGAGCTTGGCGGCAATTTTAGCAATTGGGAATCCAGTTGCCTTAGATGCCAAAGCTGAAGATCTGCTTACGCGGGGGTTCATCTCGATCACAATTACTCTTCCCGTGACCGGATCAACGGCAAACTGAATATTGCAACCGCCAGTGTCAACTCCTACATCTCTAATAATCTGAATAGAAATGTCGCGCAGGTTCTGGTACTCGCGGTCCGTCAAAGTTAGCGCGGGAGCAACCGTAATCGAATCTCCGGTGTGCACACCCACCGGGTCAAAATTCTCTATCGAGCAAACAACAACGGCATTGTCATTTCGATCCCTCATGAGCTCGAGCTCATATTCCTTCCAGCCCAAAATTGACTCTTCAAGAAGAACTTCTGTAGTTGGTGAGGCTTGAAGTCCCGCTCCAGCTATGCGAATCAATTGCTCTTCGTCGTAAGCAAAACCAGAACCTAAACCTCCCATTGTGAAACTAGGACGAACCACAACCGGATAACCAAGTTTTTTAGCGCCAGCCAAAACATCTTCCATGTTGTGAGCAATTACAGACTTGGCAACATCAGCCCCAGCATCGAGAACTAACTGCTTGAACGACTGTCTATCCTCGCCCGCCCTGATGGCAGCAATGTTTGCTCCAATTAATTCGACGTTGTACTTCTCAAGAATTCCAAGTTCATGCAATTCCATTGCAGCATTTAGTGCGGTTTGACCGCCGAGGGTTGGAAGGATTGCGTCAGGCTTTTCTTTGGCAATAATTGCCTCGATAACTTGAGCCGTGATCGGTTCAACGTAAGTGGCATCAGCAAAATCAGGGTCAGTCATGATGGTGGCAGGATTTGAGTTGACGAGGATAACTCGAATTCCTTCGGCACGAAGTACGCGACAAGCTTGGGTACCTGAGTAATCAAACTCGCATGCTTGACCAATGACAATCGGACCTGAACCGATTACCAGGACGCTTTTTAAATCTTCTCTCCGCGGCATTAGTTTTCCCCACGAGACTTGATCAGTTCAACTAAGCGATCAAACAAATATGATGAATCGTGCGGACCCGCAGCCGCCTCTGGGTGGTACTGTACGGAAAATGCAGGAACATCTATGCACTCCAAGCCTTCAACACAGTCATCGTTTAGATTGACGTGAGACACTCTTACCTTTCCAAAACCAGCGGGAGAGTTCACTACTTCTCCAGCCTCTCCCCCGGGCACTTTTACGGCGAAGCCGTGATTGTGCGCGGTCACTTCAACTCGACCAGTTGTGCGATCTAGAATCGGCTGATTAATGCCACGATGCCCAAAAGCTAACTTGTAGGTTTCAAAACCAAGTGCTCTTCCCAGAAGCTGATTGCCAAAGCAGATTCCAAAAAATGGAATACGCCTTTCCAGTACATCTCTTAGAAGTTTTACTTGATCATCCGAAGCGCTTGGGTCTCCTGGTCCATTCGAGAAAAACACCGCATCCGGTTTTGTAGCAAGCAAAGTTTCGAGACTGGTCAGTGCAGGAAGCACAGTGACCACCAGTCCTCTGTTTATCATGTGTTCGATTGTGGAGCGCTTAATGCCTAAATCGAGAATCGAAACTCGACCTACGAATTGCCCCATGTGTGGGACTTCATAAGCATCAGGTGTAGTGACAACGGCGCTGAGTGATTGACCCTTCATCTCCGGTGCTTCACGAACAATTTCAACAAGTCTTTCAATAGTTTGCTCAGATCTTGGGCCAGAGAAAATGCCCGCCCGCATTGCCCCACGGGAGCGAATGTGACGAGTGAGTGCTCTGGTATCGATTCCAGAAATCCCAACCACGAAGTTGTCTTCGAGTTCTTCGTCCAAGGTTCTTTCGGAACGGTAGTTGGAAACTATCCTCGAAGGTTCCCTCACTACATAGCCGCTAACCCAAATACGGTTAGATTCTTCGTCTCGAGTATTGACTCCGGTGATTCCAATGTGCGGCGCGGTCTGAACAACTATTTGCCCGGCGTAGCTCGGATCGGTTATTGTCTCCTGGTACCCAGTCATCCCGGTCGCGAAAACAATTTCACCAAGAGTCTGGCCTTCGGCGCCATAGGCGAACCCCTCGAAGATCATGCCGTCTTCAAGAACAAGCTTTGCCGTTTGGGTAGTCATCGCGCACCTACCAAAGGTCCGAGCGCTTCAAGTGCTTCCAATCTGAGCTCAGAGCTTACGAATCTAAAATATGTTTGCAATTCGACCGCTCCAAGTTTCCATTTGATCACAACCAGACCTTCTTTTTCGACAGCCCGATCGATAACGGCCGAACCCAGAGAGACGTCAACTAAGGCTGCTTTTGGAATAAGAAAACTAAACTCACCGACTCTCGAAACTTCAACTCCGAATTCGGTGACCGCAAGGCGTGCATGTCCGCGGTGCGCAAGCCCATGGGCAATCACTCGCTCAAGTGGTCGTTCTGAAAAAGTTGTTGCCACGTAAAAACAATTGCTGCCGGAAAAGGAGCCTTCGATACCAACCGGTATTTCTAGTGAGAGCGCTTGAACGGTTATTCGGCGCCGCCAGGTGATGAAGGCGATTATTCCGAAAAGAGCAAAGAGTGCGAGAGAAATCAGGCCCACCTGGTATGTCTCCATTAGCTTCCTGCTCTATCAACAATTGAAAAATCCCTATAGCTAAATTCTCCGTTATAAATCGTGTGCCGAACTCTCCCTTTCATTTTGACTCCCGTGAACGGGTTATTCTCACTCATGCTGAGTGTTTGAGGTTTTGAATCCCAAGTGTTTTTCGGGTCTACAAGTGTCAGGTTAGCCACAGCACCCGGGGAAAGATAATGACCTTGATGATACAAACCGCTAATTGCCGCGGCGTTTGAAGACATTACCGCTCCGAGCCGCTGGAAGTTTGACCTTCCTGAATCAATCAGAACCTGTTGAGCCACTGAATACGCAGTTTCTAAACCGACCATTCCAAAAGCCGCGCTGGCCCAATCGGTGTCCTTAGATTCCTTTGGATGGGGTGCATGGTCAGTTGCAATGACATCTATGGTTCCGTCTATGAGGCCTTCTCTGAGTGCTTCAACGTCAGTTGTCGTTCTAAGAGGTGGATTTACCTTAAAGAGCGGGTCATATTCAGAGGCCAAATCCTCAGTTAGTAACAGGTGATGGGGTGTGACTTCGGCGCTGACGTTTATCCCGCGCGCTTTGGCCTGGCGAATTAATTCAACTGAACCCGCGGTTGAGACATGACAAACATGCAGCCTAGATGAAGTAAGTTCGGTCAGCATCAAATCGCGAGCAATAATTGCTTCCTCTGCGACATTCGGCCAGCCACCAAGTCCAAGTTTTGTAGCCAAGGGCCCCTCGTTCATCTGTGCGTTGACAGTCAGTCTTGGTTCCTGGGCATGCTGTGCAATAACACCGCCGAAGGCCTTGACATATTCCAGAGCCCTTCTCATAAGTGCTGGATCGTGAACACAGTTCCCATCATCGCTAAACATTCTCACGCGTGCCTTTGATTGGGCCATCGCTCCAAGCTCTGCTAACTGCTCGCCTTTGAGTCCAACAGTCACGGCACCAATTGGCTGAACTAAAACTAACCCGGCATCGACGCCTAGTCTTGCTATCTGCTCGACAACTCCTGCGGTATCTGCAACTGGAAAAGTGTTCGCCATTGCGTGAATGGCTGTGTACCCCCCGGCTGCTGCTGAACGAGAGCCAGACGCAACAGTTTCACTCTGTTCAAATCCAGGCTCTCTTAGATGAGTATGTAGGTCAACAAAGCCTGGCAAAACTACCAATCCCTTGCAGTCGATTTCTTCATGCTGTGGGCCCATAGTTGCACTATCAACAATTAGACCGTTCTCAATTACTACATCAAGCACTTCACCGCTTGTAGTAGTTGCGTTTCGAAGCAGATAGTTCCGGCTCATTAGTTCACCTCTCCTGAAAGTAGCGTAAAGAGAACAGCCATGCGCACAGCTACCCCATTTCGAACTTGATTTAGCACCATCGAGTTTCTGCTATCGGCACTCGCCGCATCAATTTCAAGACCGCGATTCATGGGCCCAGGATGAAGTATCTGGGTTTTCTCACTGAGTTTGGAAAGCCGAGATTTGTTCAGTCCCCAGATTCTTGCGTATTCGCGCTCGGTTGGGAAAAATGAAGCACTCATTCTTTCCTGCTGAACCCGCAACATCATCACTACATCCGGATTCACCGACTTAATTGCATCGTCGAGTAAGAAATGAACTCGCCCATTCGACACAAGCGACGTTGGAGCAAGTGTTGCAGGACCACAGACGTGCACCTCTGCACCCAAGGTTGTTAGCAGTATGAGATTGGATCTGGCTACTCTGGAGTGTGAGAGATCACCAACTATTAAGACCCTAATACCCGCTAGATCAGCGCCTCTTGAATTTTCAAATGCTCCCTGACGGATAGTCATTGCATCGAGCAGGGCCTGCGTTGGATGTTCGTGCGATCCGTCTCCGGCGTTCACAATCGCCGAGCCCACCCAATCCGTGTGCGCAAGTCTGTGAGCCGAACCACTCGATGAATGACGTAGAACTATCGCATCGGCCCCCATTGCCTCGAGGGTCTGTGCGGTATCTTTTAGGGATTCCCCTTTGGAAACTGATGAACCCTTAGCTGCAAAATTTATTACATCTGCCGAGAGTCTCTTGGCTGCCAACTCAAAGGATATTCGAGTCCTCGTCGAATCTTCAAAGAAGAGATTTACTACGGTCTTACCCCGCAGGGTTGGCAACTTCTTAATTTCTCGTTCATTGACTTCCGACATGTCCTCCGCAAGATCAAGTAATTTGATTGCCCGGTTCTTGTCTAGGTCGGCGGCCGAAAGCAGGTGCCTCATGATTCGATCACCACTTCGTCAACACCGTCTGATTCCGAGAGCTTGACTGAGATGTGCTCCAAAGAAGACGTTGGAAGATTCTTACCGACGAAATCAGCTCTTATCGGAAGTTGTCTGTGTCCGCGATCAACAAGCACAGCTAGCATGACAGCTTTGGGTCTACCGTGATCATTTAAGGCGTCGAGAGCTGCTCGCACAGTGCGGCCACTGAAAAGTACGTCATCAACTAAGACGATTGTCTTTCCAGACACTCCACCTGTAGGCACAGAAGTGATTCCAGGTCCACGAGTTGGCTGTTTTGCAAGGTCGTCTCTGTAGAGAGTTATGTCTAACGAGCCTAGTTCGATCTCAACACCGGAGTGCTTCTGTATTACCTCAACTAGACGGTTTGCGATAAACACGCCTCGGGTTGGTATTCCAAGCAAGACTAAATTCTCAAGACCTTGATTGGCCTCGACTATTTCATGAGAGATGCGGGTAATGGCCCGAGAGATGTCATCGGCGCTCAAGACGGTGCGTTTTGTCAACGCCCACCTCCTTCTCCGCCTCACAGGACGGTAGTTAAAGGATGATTCTTGGAAAGCTTAGCAGTATCCGGCTATTTTGCGGTCTTGGTCCCAGAAATCGCCGCAAGTAAACCATTCACAAAAAGACCCGACTCTTCCGTGGAGTACTCCTTGGCAAGCTCCACAGCCTCGGCAATGGCTACGGGATCCGGGACCTCATCGTTGAACAGAATTTCCCATACGGCAACCCTAAGAATGGCCCTGTCAACAGCAGGCATGCGATCAATAGACCACTTGTGCGAAAAAGAGGCTATTCGATCATCGATGTCGGCGTGGGAGTTGATGATACCTTCCACAATCTCTCGGGCATAGCCGACAATTTCGCCCTGGTTCTGTCGGTCCTCTTGCGAGCTAGCCGTGACATCGAGAAGCTCAAGCGGATTTTGCTTACGCATGTCAGCGGCGAAGATGGCATCTAGTGCCATCTTTCGGGATTTCGTCCTAGAACTCACAAGCTAGTCGGTGACGCGGCCGAGATACTCGCCGGTTCTAGTGTCGACGCGGACCTTAACGTTTTGCTCAATAAACAATGGAACCTGAATTTGAAGTCCGGTTTCAACCGTTGCTGGCTTGGTTCCGCCGCTTGATCGATCTCCCTGAAGACCTGGTTCGGTGTAAGTAATCTCCAGGACAACAGATGCGGGTAATTCAACATAGATTGGGTTGCCCTCATAAACAGCTACAACGGCTCCCTGGTTTTCCAGAAGGTAATCCTTGGCATCGCCTACAATTTCTTGCGACAAAGTCATCTGCTCGTAATTCTGGTTGTCCATGAATACAAATCCGGAACCATCGTTGTAGAGGTAATTCATTTCTCGCTTGTCTACGCTGGCAGTTTCTACTTTCACACCTGCGTTAAAGGTACGCTCAACAACTTTGCCAGTAAGAACGTTCTTTAGCTTTGAACGAACAAAAGCCGGACCTTTTCCTGGTTTTACGTGCTGAAATTCGATTACGGTCCATAGTTGGCCATCAATGTTTAGAACTAGTCCGTTTTTTAGATCGTTTGAGGTTGCCATAAGTCGTGCTTACTCTGATTTCTTTTTCTCGTTGGTTGGAATTACTAAATTCTAGTGGTTTAGCCAGCTAGCTGACGCAGAGCAAGTTTGTAAGAGTCGAAACCGAAACCAGCGATCACGCCGGTGGCTGAGGCTGAAATTACGCTCTTGTGTCGGAATTCTTCTCTGGCGTGTGGGTTTGAGATGTGCACCTCGATTAGTTTTGCACCAGCGGATGTGTGAGCTTTGCATGCATCAGCCAGTGCGTAAGAGTAGTGAGTGAACGCAGCTGGGTTGATAACAATGTCTTGCTTGGCATCGGTAGCTCTGTGAACAGCCGCTATAAGTTCGGATTCTGAATCGCTCTGCAAAAATTCTAGGGACATAGAAAGTGTCTCAGCCAGCTTAGAAAGTTCCTTGGTCAGAGAATTCAAGTTCATTTCACCGTAGATTTCAGGCTCTCTGGAGCCCAGCCTTTGCAGGTTAGGGCCGTTTAGGACAACTACGGTTTTCATTTCTCTAGCCTACTGAGCTATCTCTTGAAAAGCAGCGAAGAGAATTTCCTCGGTTGGAGCATGCATGATTGTTGGCTTAGCAATCTCGTCGAGAACTACAAAGCGTAGGTTTCCGCCCCGAGATTTCTTGTCAATTTGCATATTTGCAAGCAGCTGGGGCCACTTCTCTGCTGGGTAGCTGACCGGGAGCCCAAGCCTTACCAAAAGGTCTCTATGGCGCGCGACTGCTTCGAAAGAAAGCCTTCCATTTAAGTGAGCAAGTTCTGCGACAAAAACCATCCCGATTGAAATTGCTGCCCCATGTCTCCACTTATAGCGCTCAGCTAGTTCGATTGCATGTCCTAGAGTGTGGCCGTAGTTCAAAATCTCACGTAAACCGGATTCTCGAAAATCAACCGCCACTACGTCGGCCTTGACTTGAATGCTGCGCCGCACAAGTTCCTCAAACGCTCCAGTAGCCGGGTCGACGGCCTGTTCAAAGTCCGACTCAATAAGGTTCAGAATATCTGGGTCGCTTATGAATCCGCACTTGACAACTTCGGCAAAGCCTGCCAGTAATTCGTTCTTTGGCAATGTGTTTAGTGTTTCTAAATCAACAATTACGGCATTAGGGGAATGAAACACTCCTACTAGGTTCTTGCCCTCAGTGGTATTGACACCGGTCTTTCCGCCAACTGCCGCATCAACCATGGCCAGAAGGGTTGTTGGAATTTGGATAATACCTACTCCCCTTAGCCAAGTTGCTGCAACAAACCCTGCGAGATCGGTAATGGTTCCGCCACCGAAACCAATAACCATATCGGTTCTGGAGAATTCGGATTTTCCTAAGATGCCCCAACAAAATGCTGCGACTTCGATGCGTTTAGCTTCTTCGTTGTCCGGGACCCCCGCCAACAACACCTCAAAGCCCGCAGCTATCAAGAAATCTCTAAGCTCCTCGGCACTTACGGCAAGTCCAACCGGATGCACAACCAGTACCTTTTTTGCTCCCTTGAGGTGCTCTGGTACTTGATCCAAAAGTGAGCGACCAATGACCACTGGATAGGGTTTCTCGGCTCCGACAACAATTCTCGATACTTCAGCCACGAGCTTTCACCAACTCAACAATTTCTGACACCACTGTGTTCAAGGATTTTGAACTGGTTTCGATCTCCACAGAAGCAACTTGTTCATAGAGAGGCTTGCGCTCTTGATAGATGCGTTTCCAATCGGCAATGCCGTTTTTGAGCAACGGGCGTCGCCCAGCCAAAAGTCGCGATGCCATGTGACGCCCATTTGTTGATAGGTAAATTACGAAGGAGTCCTTGAGGGCTAAACGGTTACTTTCTTGAGTCACCACTCCACCTCCAGTAGCCACAACAGAACCAGTTGATAAAGCAGCCAGCAGAAATTCGTGCTCAAGCGCTCTAAAGTGCTGTTCACCAGATTTTTCAAAAATTTTGGCAATTGAGCCATGCTGCTTCACTATTTCTTTGTCAGTATCGACGAACGAGAGCCCAAGCTGCTTTGCGAGCTTTTTACCTATTGTGGTTTTCCCAACACCCATGGGACCTACCAATACCACCGGGGTATTCATCAGCTCTCAAATGACTTAAGAACAGCTGGGATGCTATCCAAGAAAGAATGCATGTTGCGCTTAGTTTCAGCAACTGAGTCTCCCCCGAACTTTTCAAGAACGGCGTTCGCGATAACCAACGCCACCATAGCTTCGGCTACAATCCCAGCAGCGGGCACTGCACAAACATCTGATCTTTGGTGATGAGCCTTTGTTGCTTCTCCAGTTGAAACGTCTATGGTTGCAAGGGCCTTAGGCACTGTGGAGATTGGTTTCATGCCGGTTCGAACTCGAAGTATCTCTCCTGTAGACATTCCCCCTTCGATACCACCGGCTCGGCCAGAAGTACGATGGACAACTCCAGAAGCATCCTTCTCAATTTCGTCGTGCGCTAGAGAGCCACGTCGGCGGGTGGTTTCGAAACCATCCCCAACCTCAACGCCCTTGATTGCTTGGATGCCCATAAGTGCGCCTGCCAGTTGAGAGTCCAACCTTCTGTCCCAGTGAACATAGGAACCAATTCCTGGAGGAAGTCCATAGACCAAGGTCTCAACCACTCCTCCAAGAGTGTCGCCGGCTTTATGACAATCCTCGATTTCGGCCACCATCGCAGCGGAAACGGAACTTGAAAAACAGCGAACCGGATCATCGTCCAAAGTGTTTACATCACTTGGTTTCGGAAGCGAAGCATCGGTATTGAAAATTGGGCCGATAGCTACGGTGTGAGTGACTAGCTCAATACCGAGTGAGTTCAAGAATCTAGCCGCTACTTCGCCTAGAGCAACACGGGCCGCAGTTTCTCGCGCACTGGCTCTTTCGAGAACTGGACGAGCATCCAAGAACCCGTACTTTTGCATTCCGGTGAAGTCGGCATGTCCAGGTCTTGGTCTGGTGAGTGCTTCGGCTCTGGCGCCTTCAAGTTCGGATTCGTTGACCGGGTCGGAAGACATGATTTTCTCCCATTTCGGCCACTCAGTGTTTTGTATTGTGATGGCTACGGGACCGCCTTGAGTTAGTCCGTGACGGACTCCACCGCTTAGTTTGACTTCATCGAGTTCAAATTTCATTCGGGCGCCGCGACCAAAACCTAGTCGCCTTCTAGCAAGCGCATTTTGGACGTCCTCGGTTGTCACCGGAACACCGGCAGGCAATCCTTCTAAAATTGCGACAAGTTCAGGTCCATGGGACTCTCCAGCGGTTAACCAACGCAACATAACTCAATTCTGGCATACCCCGCCAATGAGTGCGCCTATTTGCGGGAAACGGCAGCCTTCATCACTGAATAAAGCGCGCTTCTGTCAATTTCGCCTGCTATACCCGTGGCTGCAATAAAGAGTTGGACTTGCTCAATTGCCTGCCAGATGAGCATTTCAATGCCAGAGATTACCTTTGAAGAATCCCAAGTTAAGGCAGGTTTTGATGGCCATGGGTTGTATGCCACATCGAATAGATAGCCATAACTCGAAATTCCACTGCGCGTAATCTCTTCCCAAAGTTCGACATAAGAGCCCGCTGGCACCAGAGACATCACTAGATCAGCGGCGACAAGAGTCTCTATAGTTGGAGGCTTTGTTGAAACACTGAGCCCGATTTTTTTGGCGAATGCCTCAAGTGCTAATCCTGCATCCTGATTACGACTGGTTATGTGTACTTCAGTAGTGGGAAAGAGTTTCGCAAGAGCAACGATTCCGGATCGAGCGGTAGCACCAGAGCCAATTACTGTCGTGATTCTGGGTCCGGAGAGCTTCGCTAAAGCTTGACGTATGCCGTATACATCGGTGTTATAGCCCTGCCATCCAATGGCAGATTTCACAAGGGTATTTGATACTCCCGTTGTAAGGGATTCGTCATCGTGACTAACAGCTAGATTAAATGCTTCATATTTGAGTGGCATAGTGACAGAAATTCCGCTTAAGTCGGATGTGTTCAAAAACTCGCGAAGTCCACCAGAAGGAACTTCGGTTTTCCCATATGAGAAATCAAGCCCAAGGTGCTGATATGCAGCTTCGTGCAAGCCAGGCGAGAGGGAGTGCTCAATTGGTGAGCCAACAACAGAAAATTTAGTTGTCATACCAGCCCGGATTCTCTTTTTCCCATTGGCGAAGGAAAACAACATATTTCTCATGCTCTGCGAGAGTTTTCGAGAACTTTGTCTCACCGGATTCAAGGTTTATAGTGACGAAGAATAGCCAATCACCATCAGCCGGTGAAAGTGTCGCCTGCAGAGCAAGTGCGCCTGGTGATGCAATTGGCCCAGGTGGAAGTCCTTTAACCAAGTAAGTGTTGTATCCATGCTCTAACTGCTCAGCCTTGGAAGCTTTTGACATGTCCTTACCGCTATAGCTGTAGCTGATCGTCGGGTCTGTTTCTAACCGCATGTCAATTTCTAGACGATTTGCGAACACCCGAGACACTTTGAAGAAATCGGGCTCAAGTTTGGCTTCACGCTGAACGATGGAGGCCAGTGTGACAACTGAATGCCAGTTTTTCTCCGGCACCCCTAGTCGGTCGAGCTCCTCCTTCATTCTTGACACCATTGCTTGAATGATGTCCGTAGCGCTGGCTTCGGTGTCAAAACTATAAGTAGCCGGAAACAAGTACCCTTCGATTGTTGGTGCCTCCGTTGGAATACCAAAGCTCTCAAGATTCTTTGCAACTTTTCGAAACTCGACAGCTGGAATACCAGAGACTTTTTCCAGTTCGTCAAAGATTTGCACAGCTCGATAACCTTCTGGAATTGTGACTCGGTAAGTCATAGCGTTGGAAGGGTTGGAAAGAACGCTTAGCGCAGCTTCATTGCTCATCTCGAATCGCATCATGAAGCTACCGGGATAGAAAACTGCGTTTTTCTCGATTAGATATCGGTAGAAGCTGTCAAAGTCTCTGATTACTCCCGCATCAAGAAGTTTCTGAGTGATGATTAATCCATCCTCGCCAGCTTCAATGCGGATGACAACTTCACCTTCTCCGGGGCCTTCAAAATCTAGAGTCGTGAGCTTTAAGTACTGCGCCCTAAGCGTGTCGTAGTTCAATGCGACAACGGCTGCACCAACTAAACCAACACTCAGGACTAATGCCGAAAGCGTGAAGAACAACCTTCGCTTTCTTGGAATGTACGCCCTAGTCATGCAATCCCCTGACTCGCGAACCAGCAGACTTGCCGGTCTTTTTAGAAACATTCAAAGCTTGCTCCAAAATCTCAACTGCGCTTGCACTGTCTATTAGGTCCTTGGCACCCTTAGCATTGATGCCGCTAAGTCGAAGTTTGGATGACGCGGTCACAGTAGTAAGTCTCTCATCAACCAAACGCACTGGAACGGAAGTCAGTTCCGCTAGTTGGTTTGCGAAGTGCCTCGCGTCCCTCGTTGAGGCGGTTTCTGAACCTGACAATGACAGCGGATCACCGACGTAGACCTCGATCACACCAATGTCGTCAATCAAGTTGAGGATTTCAATGAGTGTTTCACTAAGCAGCGCCGATCTAAGCAGTGCTGGTAGCGGAGTAGAGAGTATGGAGTCTGGGTCACTGACTGCTAACCCGATCCGTACTGCCCCAACATCAATGGCTAGGCGAGAACCTCTATCCATTTAGTTCTTGAGAGAATTCTCAATAGCGACAAACGCGGCATCAAGCTTGCTTACCTCTGGCCCGCCACCTTGCGCAATGTCATCTTTGCCGCCGCCACCGCCACCTAGAATCGCTGAGGCCACTTTCACAAGATTGCCGCTGCTGATTCCAGCTTCGCGAGCCTTCTTGGTAGTTGCGACAATCAGAATGATCTTGTCTGCCGAAATACCAGCAATCGCAGCAACCGCGGAGTCAGACTCCAGCTTGTCCCTCAGCGCTGACGCAAGTTCTCTAACTTGGTCAGCTGAATCAACTTCTCCGATGTTTTCAAGTACTGCTTTTGATCCACCAATTTGTTTTGCAGATTGGGCAAGTTCGGGGATTCTGCTCTTTAGTTGCTCCATCGAAATTTGAGCTAATTTACGCTGCGCAGCGCGAAGCTCATCCACTGTCGCTTGAATCTTCTCGGCCAACTGTTCGCGAGGCACTTTCAGAGATTCAGTCAAAGCTGCTACCAGTGCGCGCTCGGCGGCAAGTGCTTGAAAGGCTTCGAAGCCCACATATGCTTCCAATCTTCGAGAGCCGGAACCCACCGAAGCTTCACCGATGATGGAGACTAGGCCAACTTGGGAGCTTCTGGAAACGTGTGTTCCACCACATAGCTCTCTTGACCACGGACCGCCAATTTGAATAACTCGAACACTTTCATCGTAGGTTTCACCAAATAGAGCTACTGCTCCGAAATCTTTTGCCTCTTTCACACTCATAAACTGAGCGCTAACAGCAAGATCCTGACGGATAGCTAAGTTCGTCACCTCTTCGATTTCTGTCCTTGTCGCTTGGGATAAAGCCTCACTCCAAGAAAAATCCAGACGCATGTAGCCAGGTTTGTTGTAAGAGCCTGATTGCAAAGCTTGGGGGCCAAGTACCTGACGAAGCGCGGCGTGGACAACGTGGGTGGCTGAATGTGCCTGAGCTGCACCTAGTCTCCACTCGGGAGATACTTCGGTTGAAACCTTTGAGCCGACTGCTACCGAGCCGCGCTTTACAACAACGGAGTGCGATACCAGACCTTTGACCGGCTTTTGCACATCAAGAACCTCGAGCGATATGCCATCTCCAGTTATGAACCCTGAATCACTATCCTGCCCACCGGACTCAGCGTAAAAACTTGTCTCGTCCAGCAATACTTCAGCAATGTCGCCTTCTTTGAGCTCCTTGACAACTAGACCGTCACGAATTAGCCCAATTACCTTTGCTCCCGACACAAGTTCTTCGTAACCTGTGAACTTTGTGACCCCGAGAGAGCGGAACTCACCATAGACAGAAAGGTCAGCATTGGTAGATCTTTTCTGCTTGGCATCGTCCTTGGCTCGCTGACGTTGCACATTCATCAGTGAAGTGAACTTGTCTCTATCAATCTCCAAGCCAGCCTCTTGAGCTATTTCGAAGGTTAGATCAACAGGGAATCCATAAGTGTCGTGAAGTAAGAACACGCTGTCCCCCGAAAGGGATGAAGCTTTCGTAGACTTAGCTTTAGCTATCTCCTCATCGAGGACCAAAAGTCCCGAGTTTAGGGTGCGAAGAAAAGCTTCTTCTTCGTTAACGGCAGTTCGCAAAATTCGCTCGAAATCTGTTTCCAGCTCGGGGTAGCTTGCTTTCATAGCATTCTTGGAAGCGGTAAATAGCTCTTTGAAAACAGGGGTCTCTACGCCGAGTAATCGCATAGCTCGAACAGCTCTTCTCAAAAGTCGCCTCACGACATAGCCTCGAGCATCGTTAGCTGGCGTGACGCCATCACCTATCAGCATTAGAGCTGAACGAACGTGATCGGCAACAACACGAAGGCGAACATCATCATCTGAATCAGCGCCGTAGGTCTTGCCCGAGAGTTTGGCTGCTAAATCAAGGACTGGTCGCACTTCATCTATCTCATAGAGGTTATCTACGCCCTGCATCAAGAATGCAACACGCTCGAGTCCCATCCCTGTGTCAATATTTTTTGAAGGCAGTTCGCCTAGAATTTCAAAGCTGTCTTTACCGGTTCCCTGTCCACGTTCAAACTGCATGAATACTAGGTTCCAAATCTCGATGTACCTATTCTCGTCAGCTTCGGGGCCACCTTCTGAACCGTAGGCTGGGCCGCGGTCGTAGTAGATCTCTGAGCAAGGACCTGCTGGTCCCGGCTGACCAGTTGACCAGTAGTTATCTTTCATGCCGCGCTTTTGAATACGCTCGATCGGAACATTTGCCACATCACGCCAGATCTTGATTGATTCGTCATCGTCCTGGTAAACGGTGACCCACAGCAATTCAGGATCTAGCTCCAGTCCACCCTTTGCCTTGCTGGACGTTAGAAACTCCCAGGCGTAGGCGATTGCTTCTTTCTTGAAGTAATCGCCGAATGAGAAATTGCCATTCATCTGGAAGAAAGTTCCGTGACGGGTGGTCTTACCTACTTCTTCAATGTCCAGTGTGCGAACACACTTTTGAACGCTGGTTGCTCTCTTGTATGGAGCTGGCACGAGACCGGTCATGTAGGGAATGAATGGAACCATTCCTGCCACAGTGAACATCAGAGTTGGATCTTCAGAGATTAGAGATGCTGAGGGCACAATCTCGTGATCCTTGCTGGCGAAATAGTCGAGCCAGCGCCGACGTATCTCGGCGGTCTTCAATGTAAACCCTTACTTACCGGCAGGTTTGGACTTTGGTCCGGTCTTCTTTGAAGCTGCAGACTTTGATCTTCCAGCGGTAGTTGTTGCAGCTGCAGGCTTGCGCTTCGGCTTGGAAAGCTCCGCCTCGCGCTCCTGGAATCCCTCAAGTACTGCATCGCGAAACTCAGAAACAGAAGCCTTGGCTTCCTCGTATGCCTTACGAGCAGCCGGGTTCTCTTCAATCTGTCGCGCAGCAACTGCACCAATAGCAATGCCTGCAATGAACCAAACTAGTTTCTTCATATCTACTTCTTCTTCTTTCCGAGTAGGTTGCTTAATACTCCACCGTATCCAGCAAGCTTGGCAAGAGTTCCTCCCATGGAAGCAGTAAATGCACTAACTAGAGATGACAGGTTTGTTGTGACCGAAGATACGTCGGTAGTTATCGAGTCAATCTTCTTGAGTTGACGATTAGTCTCCTCGAGAGTAACAGTGAGTTCGGATACCAAAGGTGTTAGCTCTTCAGTCATTAGAGAAACTGAGTCAGCACTTTTGTCAAGAAGCTTTCCCAGCTTCAGAATAGGAACTGCAAGGAGGAGCACCAGCAAAACGAATCCACCCGCAGCAATTAGGCTAGCGACTTCAGATCCTGACATGGTGCCCTCCTTGTCTAATTCTTGTTTCTATCGAGCGGCGTAGTACTCAACCACAAGTTGAACTTCACAAGTGACTGGGACTTCAGCTCGAAGTGGACGACGCTCCAGAGTTACGTGAAGCTTCTCTAGTTCAACGCTCAAGTAGCCAGGAAGCGGAGGAAGCACGTCAACGTGTCCACCGGCAGCTGCAACCTGGAACGGCTCGGTCTTCTCGCTCTTCGCGTGCACGTGAACCAGCTGACCTGGCTTTACGCGGAACGAAGGACGGTCCACTCGCTGTCCATCAACCAAAATGTGGCGGTGAACAACTAGCTGACGTGACTGTGCGATTGTGCGAGCAAATCCAGCACGCAAGATAATTGCGTCAAGACGCATCTCTAGAAGCTCAACTAGATTCTCACCGGTTAGACCTGGTGCGCGCTTAGCTTCTTCGAAGGTCTTCTTTAGCTGTGCTTCGCGAATTCCGTACTGCGCCCTTAGACGCTGCTTCTCGCGAAGACGAACGGCGAAGTCGCTGTCTGCCTTGCGCTTGGTGCGACCGTGTTCACCTGGAGCATAGGGGCGCTTTTCTAGATACTTGGCTGCTTTTGGGGTTAGTGCGATCCCGAGTGCGCGTGACAGACGGGTCTTACTGCGAGTACGCGATGTCTTAGACACTGCTTCCTTTCAAGTTGTTCCAACAAAAAGTAAAAGCAATAGAGGAATGCCTTCTTGTTGCCGAGAAAGGTCTGCTAAATGACACTCGCTATTTGCTCAACCCCTCGCAGCCGCGCTAAGGGTTCAAATTGGCAACCTTCAAAGTTTAGCACCGGCTAGTTGGCCTCATCAAGCCTTTTTGCCCCGAATAATGGCTCGAAGAGCTTCCAGTCGCTCAGCAAATGGGCGTTCCTGGCCAAAAGGCTTTGGTTTGTAATACTCCCTGGTCTCGGCCAGGTACTGCTGCTGAACAACCGCATTTGCATCATCATGTGGATACACATAGCTCTTGTCGGAGCCTACTCGGGCAGAGGCAGAGCTACGAAGATACAAAGGAATAGCAGGAGTGAACCCCGCTCGAACATCTTCTATAGCTGAATTGATTGCTAAGTAAGCTGAGTTGGATTTAGGTGCAAGCGCTAGGTAAATGCTGACCTGGCTAAGTGCAATCCTTGCTTCCGGCATTCCAATTGCTGCAACTGTGTCAAAAGCAGCAACCGCTAATGGAAGGGCACTTGAGTCTGCCAGCCCAATATCTTCCGAGGCCAAGATCATCAAGCGCCTAGCGATGAATCTTGGGTCTTCTCCCCCTTCAAGCATCCGAGCTAGATAATGCAGCGCGGCGTCAGGGTCGGAGCCTCGAATAGATTTTATGAAAGCGCTAATAGTGTCGTAGTGCTGCTCGCCCTCTCTGTCGTATCTCACCAGCGCAGTTTCCAGAGCAGCTAGAACATCCTCAAGTGAAATCTCTGCTGGTTCTACACTTGCAAATTCAAGAGCTCTTGACGCTGAAGCGTCAAGCACCGTCAGCGCTCTTCTTGCGTCGCCTCCAGCGATCTGGCAAATGCGAGTGACTGCTTCAGCTGAAACCGTCACCTTGCCGCTGAGCCCTGCCGGATCCAGAAGAGCTTTCCTGACCAAACTCTCAATATCCGATTCATCGAGCGGTTCAAGCTTGACTACCAGTGAACGAGATAAAAGAGGTGCATTCACGGAAAACGAGGGATTTTCCGTAGTGGCGGCGATCAGAATTATCCAACCTGCCTCTACTGCCGGCAGCAACGCATCCTGTTGGGCTTTCGAAAACCGGTGAATCTCATCGAGAAAAACAATGGTTGCCACCGAGTAAAGCTCTTGGTCGAGTCGAGCTTTTTCAATTACTTCGCGAAGTTCTTTGACCCCCGTGGAAACTGCCGAAAGTTCAACGAATCTTCGCCCCGAAGTGTTTGCTACCGCCTTGGCAATAGTTGTTTTTCCAGTGCCAGGAGGTCCCCAAATAACCACCGAGGTACTTGGCGGGGTTTGACCCTCAGGTTTTTTGGCCAACATCGAAAGTGGAGACCCCTGAGCGAGGGCTCTGTTCTGCCCCACAACCTCTTCAAGCGTTCGTGGCCTCATTCGAGCTGCCAAGGGCCCATTAGCGCTGAAAAGGGAATCGTTCATTTCTCAAGAGTATAAGAAGGTCCAACAAAAGCTTTGTAAACTCTCTATGGACCATAAAGCTAGGGAGAAATCAACTTGAGTACGCAGAAGAAAATTGCGAACGCAGCCGCTGAGAGACTGGAATCATTTCAGGCTAAGCAAACACTAGAAACCGCAAAAGCCTCAAGACGCAAGTCGGACAATAGGCTTGCGGTCATGTTTGGAGTTGGCGCAATAGCACTGGCTCTCGTTGGTCAATTTGCTTACTTTAGTTTTGGCCCTGGCGTAGTGACTGAAACCGCCGAAACCCCACCAGTCGAAAACTCCGAGCTTGTCCCAGACATAGCTATTGCAGAGTCCCGCGTCTGGACCGGTTCGATGAATGTTGGAGAAGCAACTCTGGAGCTCGAGCTTGACGGAGTAAATGCACCTCAGGCTGTTGCAAACTTTATTTCGCTTAGCCAGTCAGGCTTCTACGAAGGAGTTTCTTGTCACCGACTAGTCACTGACGGTATCTACGTTCTTCAGTGTGGAGATCCAGATGGAACCGGTGGCGGCGGACCAGGCTATAACTTCGGACCTATTGAGAATGCGCCGGCCGATGACTCTTACGTCACTGGCTCTCTTGCCATGGCGCGAGTTGGTGGCAACGGTAGCAGCATGGGCTCTCAGTTCTTCATCGTCTACCAAGACTCGAGGATTCCTTCCGATGATGCGGGCGGTTACACGATATTCGGCAAAATCACCTCGGGTCTCGAAGGCCTAGAGCCGGTGATAAGTGCAGGGGTTGAGGGTGGAGCATCAGATGGCCCGCCAGCGCTCGAAACTCTCCTAAGCTCTATCGAACTAAGATAAAGACCGAACGAAAAGCCACCAGGAGAGAACTTTGCCACCTATTTCTGCCAGTCATGGAAGAGTCGACAGCGAGAACAACGTTTTCGTTATCGACGGCGGAACCGAGCGCAAGGTGGGACAGTATCCGGGAGTCACTGAGGCAGAGGCGCTGACATATTTCGAACGCAAGTTTTCAGAGCTTGAAGCAAATGTACGAATTCTTGAACAGCGTCTGAAAACTGGTGCTAATCCAGCCAGCATTGCAGCGGCAGCTGAAAAACTGACAAAGGACCTCGTTGAGCCTGCCGCCGTAGGTAATATTCAGGAGCTGCGGAACCGGGTAGCTGCCATCACTCCAAATATTGAGAAGATTCGAGCTGAAAAATCAGAGGCTACGGTTGCGGCAATAGCAGCAACCCTAAAAACCAGGACTGAAATTGCGCAGAAAGCAGCTGCGCTCGCCGATAAGGACCCTAAAAAGACCCAGTGGAAAATTGCCTCAAAAGAGATGACTGAGCTATTCGAAGCTTGGCAGGCGTCTCAAAAATCTGGACCTAAAGTCCCTAGAAAAGAAGCCGATCTGATTTGGAAGAGCTTTTCCCAGGCAAGAACGAAGTTTGAAGCCAACAAAAGAGCGTTTTTTGCGGAACTCACTGCTGTCACTAAATCGGCGCGTGCTAAGAAGTCTGAATTGGCTGCAAAAGCCGAGGCTCTTGTAGCAAAAGGCTCAAACGCGGCTGGTGACTACCGAAAGCTACTTGATGAATGGAAGCTCACGGGTAGATCACAGGGTAAGCAGGATGATGCTCTGTGGGATCGTTTCAAGGCGGCCGGTGACGCAATCTACGCGCTCCGCAAGGAAACCATTGCCAAAGAGACAGTCGAGTTTTCGGCGAACTACGAAATAAAACTCGCTCTAATTGTTGAGGCTGAGAAGCTAGAGCCAAACAAAGACCTAGCCGAAGCCAAGAGGCAATTGCAATCGATCCAACAGCGCTACGAGAAGGCTGGGAAAGTTCCAAAAGATAAGATTCGCGAAACCGACGACCGAATGCGCGCTGTCGAGAAGAAATTCAAGGAACTTGAACAGGAGCAGTGGAGAAAGTCGGACCCAGCAGCAATTGAGCGAACCAATGGTGTGCTCTCTCAGCTCGAGCAGTCAATTGCCAGCCTTGAATCAGATCTTTCCGCCGCAACAGCTGCAAATGATTCGAAAAAGAGCAAAGAACTTACTGAAGCGCTGTCAGCTAGAAGATCTTGGCTTGAAGTTGTAAAGCAAAACGCAAGCTAACTACTGAGAAACTCGATACACATCGTAGACTGCTTCAATTCTCTTGACCGCATTTAGCAGGTGCTCCAAAGTTCCTGGATCCCCCATCTCAAATACGAATCGGCTGAGCGCTACCCGGTCATTTCTAGTCGATACAGATGCCGAGAGAATGTTGACGTGGTGTTCGCTCAAAACTCTTGTTACATCACTTAGCAGCCCCGAGCGGTCCAAGGCCTCGACCTGAATCTGCACCAAGAACAACCGCTTCGATGAAGGTGCCCAACTGACTTCAAGAATTCGCTCGGGCTCAAGTTGCAATTGACCCACGTTCTTGCAATCTGTTCTATGGACTGAGACTCCAGTACCTCTAGTCACAAATCCCATGATTTGATCGCCGGGAACTGGTGTGCAGCAGCGGGCAAGTTTGACCATAACATCGGCGTCGCCCTTGACTAAAACGCCCGAGTCACTTCCACCAACATGTCTAAATGATTTTGGAGCTGGGGGTAGTTCAAATTCAACATCGTGATCTTCCTCAATGCCTACAGGTTGGGTCAATTTCTCAATAATGGACTGAGCAGACACCTGCCCTTCACCGATTGCAGCAAACAGCGCGCTGACATCCGACAAACGCAAATCAGCGACAATCTTGGCTAATGACTCGGCAGACATCAATTGCTGCAACGGAAGGTTTTGCTTGCGCATCGCCTTGGTCAGCGAATCCTTACCCTGCTCGATTGCATCCTCACGACGTTCTTGCGAGAAGTGGTGCTTGATCTTTGCCCTAGCTCTTGGGGATCGAACAAAGTTCAGCCAGTCCTTGCTAGGTGCAGCGTCTAAAGACTTAGAAGTAAATACCTCAACTACGTCACCGGAATTTAGAGTGCTTTCTAGCGGAACAAGTCTTCCGTTGACTTTCGCTCCAATGGTTCTATGACCGACCTCTGTGTGCACTGTATAAGCAAAATCAACGGGGGTCGCTCCTGAAGGAAGCCCAATTACTTTGCCCTTAGGGGTAAAGACGTAAACCTCTTTGGCGCCAATTTCGAATCTAAGGGCATCCAGGAACTCCCCAGGGTCCTGGGTCTCAGCTTGCCAGTCTGAAAGATGCTTGAGCCATAGCATGTCATCTTCAGTAGTGGTCTGGGATGTGCCCGCTTGCTCCTTGTACTTCCAATGGGCAGCGACACCGAATTCCGCACGATTGTGCATCTCGGTAGTTCGAATTTGAATTTCAACCGCACGACCTGCTGGCCCAATAACTGTTGTGTGGAGAGACTGATACAAATTGAATTTTGGCATTGCAATGTAATCTTTGAATCTGCCGGGTACAGGATTCCAGTGGGAATGGATGGAACCTAATATCGCATAGCAATCTCTAACAGTAGGTACTAAAACC
>CAZKQH010000006.1:0-14211 GCA_964554845.1 uncultured Rhodoluna sp.
AACAGCTGACTCTCTACCCAGCTAGGGAATTGATTATCACCCCAAATGTCGCCTCGAGGGCTAGGGAAATGATGCATGAGTTTCCAAATCTTTCCTCGATGTTGGAGAAAATCTCGCTGGGTATGCCAGTTGAGGGAATGGAATCTCTCGCGCCAGCTCTGGCCGATGCCATGGTTTCTATTTTTGATTACCTACCAAAAAACGTGACAGTTGTGCTGTTATCTCCAGAAAAGGCAGCTGCAAGGGCTGCGAGTCTAGTTGAAACCAACGAGGAGTTTTTGCACGCAGCTTGGGATGCAGCGATGGATGGTGCATCAGCCCCAATTGATTTATCTGGGGGTGGCTTTATTGACTTCGCATCCTTCAGCGAGAAAATGGCAAAGTTTCAAATCGTTACCCTCTCACCATTTGGTGAAGATAGCGAAGAGGTTGTGAATCTGGGGATCCTAGAAGTTCCAAACTTCAAGGGAGTAGATTCAACAGCTCTGGAATGGGTCACCACCCAGATTGACCAAGGACACCTTGTGGTTATCTCCGCCCAAGGCCACGGAACTGCAGAGCGACTCCGTGAGGTTTTCATCCATGGAAAGCTTCAGGCCGATCTGGTGGATGAATTTCCAACTGATCCAAAACCCAAGACCATCTATGTAATCCAAGCTCCGATAAAAAAAGGTTTTGTTTCGGAAAGCTCAAAACTTACCTTTCTAACCAACACTGAGTACTACTCGAAGAGTAGCTACGCCTCACCTCAGGTTAGAAAACTGGCTGTCAAGCGAGGCGCTGCGGTTGACCCGCTTACTTTAAAGTCCGGGGACTTTGTCGTTCACGAGATTCACGGTATTGGAAGATTCAAGGAATTGGTTCAGCGAACTAGCGGCATTGGCTCAAGGCAGCATCAGCGAGAGTATTTGTTGATTGAGTATGCGCCTCCAAAGCGCGGCTACCCAGAAGACACACTTTTTGTTCCAACTGATCAACTAGACATGCTCACTCGCTATGTGGGCGGTGAAGCCCCAGTGATTTCCAAGCTCGGAGGCTCTGATTGGGCGAGAGCTAAGGGCAACGCACGAAAAGCCGTTCGGAAGATTGCTATTGACCTAGTCAAGCTTTATTCGGCTCGAATGAACTCGAAGGGCTATGCATTTGCATCGGATACTCCTTGGCAGCACGAACTCGAAGAGGCCTTTCCGTTCCAAGAAACCCCAGACCAACTGACAACAATCGACGAAGTCAAAAGAGACATGGAAAAGCCAGTACCAATGGATCGCCTGCTGGCAGGTGATGTCGGCTACGGAAAAACCGAGGTCGCGGTACGAGCTGCTTTCAAGGCAATTCAAGACGGCAAGCAGGTGGCCATGCTTGTTCCTACAACCTTGCTGGTAAGACAGCACACTGACACCTTCCTTGAGCGATTTGCTGGATTCCCAGTTAACGTAAAGTCGCTCTCGAGATTCCAGAGCGCTACAGAAGTCAAAGAGACAATTGCCGGATTGGCAACCGGAGAAGTCGATCTGGTAATCGGAACCCATCGATTGCTCTCTGACAATGTCAAGTTTCGAAATCTTGGGCTAATCATCATCGATGAAGAACAGCGCTTTGGAGTAGAGCACAAGGAAAAGCTAAAAGCCATTAAGACCAATGTCGACATCTTGGCAATGAGCGCCACCCCAATTCCAAGAACGCTTGAGATGGCAATCACCGGTATTCGTGAAATGTCAACGCTGGCAACGCCTCCTGAGGATAGGCATCCAATTCTCACCTTCATCGGCGGCTATAGCGAGAAGCAGGTGGCGGCAGCTATTAGGCGAGAGCTAATTCGAGAAGGACAAATTTTCTTTGTTCACAACCGTGTGGCAACTATTGAGAAAACTGCAAATGATCTTGCAAAGTTAGTCCCCGAAGCTCGCATCGCTGTTGCACACGGTCAAATGCCGGAAGCCGCTTTGGAGCAGGTGGTTGTTGATTTCTGGGAAAAGAAGTTTGATGTTCTGGTCTCCACCACAATCATCGAAACTGGAATCGATATTCCAAATGCCAACACTTTGATTATTGATAGAGCCGAACACTTCGGACTTTCCCAGCTTCACCAGATTAGAGGCCGAGTAGGTAGAAGCAGAGAGCGTGCCTATGCGTACTTCTTCTACGACCCCTCTAAACCGCTTAGTGAAACTTCTCACGACCGACTGGCAACCATTGCTCAAAACAATGAACTTGGTGCGGGTATTCAAGTTGCTCTAAAAGATCTAGAAATTCGAGGCGCGGGAAACATGTTGGGCGGCGAGCAGTCCGGCCACATTGCTGGAGTGGGCTTTGATCTTTACCTTCGCATGATTGGAGAGGCCGTATCCGAATTCAAGGGCATCAAGCTCGATTCGCCTGCCGAGCTCTAACTTGAGATACCAATCGATGCGCACATTCCAGATACCTATCTGGATTCAGAAAGGCTCAGGCTCGAGGCTTATCACAAGTTGAGTGCAGCCTCCGGAGAAACCAGCACCAGAGCAATCCTGGATGGCATCCTCGCCGAGCTAGAAGATCGCTACGGGAAAGCTCCCGAGCAAGTGCAGAACCTCATTGAGGTCACTGAACTTCGACAGATTGCGAATCGAGTGGGCCTAAAAGATGTGAACTTCCTGACGGCGGTTGCGAAAATTCAGCCTGTGGAGCTTGCTGAGTCCGAGCAGGTCAAACTCAGCCGAGCATATGTCGGGCTAAAGTATTTGCAATCGGCAAATTCTCTGCAATTGCCTATTCCGAAATCCGCTGATGGCGATGTGGTTTCCGGTAAAGAACTAATCTCTTTCGCCAGAGAAGTTTTTGATGTGATTGCAAACCTTCAAAGGGAAGATAAGTAAATGACAAAAATTGATGAGCTAATTCAAACTGCTAGGCAGCTTAGGGCCCCAGGAGGTTGCCCCTGGGATGCAGAGCAAACTCACCAGTCCTTGGCCAAATACCTCATTGAAGAAACCTATGAGCTTATTGATGCAATTGAGTCAAATGATCGTCAGCAGATTCTTGAAGAGCTTGGTGATGTTTTCTACCACGTTGTCTTTCATTCGGACCTTGCTGAATCTGGGTCCCTCGGTGAGCCATTCACTATTCAGGATGTTGCTGAACTTTCCATTTCAAAGATGAAGGGAAGACACCCTCATGTTTTTGGAACCGCTGAAGAGTTAGAAAAGTACAAAGCGCAAACTGGTGATGATGTCATGAAGAGCTGGGATGCTCACAAAATGAAGGAAAAACCTGAGAGACAAAGCGTGTTAGATGGAATTCCTAATTCACTGCCCGCACTCCTATTGGCCGACAAAGTAATCGGTAAAGCCCAAAAACTTGGGGTCTTGGAAACTGAAGCAACCCCGGCATTCACTTTAGAAGGCGAAGATCAACTCGGGGGATTACTTCTAGCATTGGTTTTATCGGCAAAGCATCAGGGCTTAGATGCAGAGCGTGCCTTGCGCGAAACGATTCGGGAGCTTCAAGTTGAAATCAGAGCCTTCGAGCTCAGCGATGAATTTGATGCTGGAGTTGTGGGTCAGGCTTAGCCCAACAAGCCCAGAAGTATCCAGGCTTTTTTGACCAGGTCTGCCAGACTTGGAACCATGGCGTCACAAATCAATCCTCCTCGCGGTATGAGAGATTTTCTCCCAACCGAAAAGTCTGTGCGAAATGATTTGCTGTCCAAGATTGTTGCAACCTATGCCTCACATGGATTCCAAGAAATAGAAACTCCGGCATTAGAGGCAATTGAGCGACTTAGCTCAGGTGACGGTGGGGACAACGAGAAGCTGGCCTTCCGGGTTCTAAAACGCGGTGAAGAACTCGAACAAGCGCTTGGCAAAAATGCCGATGAACTATCAGACCTAGGTCTTAGATACGACCTCACTGTTCCGTTAACTCGTTTTTACGCAACTAATCACGCAAAGTTACCAAAAGTTTTCAAAGCGATTCAGACCGGTCCGGTGTGGAGAGCGGAACGACCTCAAAAGGGAAGGTACCGTCAATTTGTTCAGTGCGATATTGACATCATTGGCGATGGATCAAATTTCGCCGAAATTGAACTATTAAACGCGAGCCTCAAAGCTTTGTCTGCAATTGGTATCAAGGACTCCAAGATTCGAATCAATCACCGTGAATTGCTCTCGCGCTCTATTTCCTCTTTGGGTGTTGCGCCGGCTGACTTTGGCAAAGCTATGATAACTATCGACAAGCTCGACAAGATTGGTCCCGAGGGAGTCGCACTAGAGATGAAAGAGCGCTTCGGGGAAAAAATCGCCGACGCAACATCAAGCTGGCTCTCTTCGCTATCAACTGACCCACAAATTCCAACTGAGCTCAGTGAGATTTTTGAAGCCGTAGAGCAACTACATCCACGCAAGTTGAGATTTGATCCGACACTAGTTCGCGGCATGGGTTACTACACAGGGTCAATTTTTGAAATTGAACACCCAGCATCTGGATCTTCCATCGGTGGCGGAGGACGCTATGACGGAATGGTTGGAAAGTGGTTGGGAACCGAAGTTGCTGCGGTGGGAGTATCAATCGGGTTTGAGAGAGTCGCCGAGTTGGTTTCAGGTTCTTCCGCCAGCAGTAACTCACTCGTTGTAATTTTCGAACCTAATGAGCAGCGGGATGCGCTTTCAGTCCAGGCTGAAGCTATCGCCGCTGGTTATTTAGTGCGGTTAGAGCCAACACCCAAGAAGTTGAACACTTTGCTGGATTCTCTAAAGGCTCAGGGTGTGGCCGAGTTTGCAGTGCTCGAAGAGCCAAAAAAGGGCTTCCAGGGGCTGAAGATCAAGCCAATCGGCTAGTCACTAGGCTGCTCAAACTAAACTAGAACTAGAGCGAACGACGATGTTTCTTGAGGCCGATCGGCCACTATTTCAACTCTTCTAAGGAGAAACCACTTGTCACTTATCGAAGCCATTGGCGCCAGAGAAATTCTAGACTCCAGAGGAAACCCAACTATCGAAGTCGAAGTACTCCTCGATGATGATTCATTTGGTCGCGCAGCCGTTCCATCCGGTGCCTCAACCGGTGCTTTCGAGGCTCACGAGTCCAGAGACGGTGACAAGGCACGCTACTTAGGCAAAGGTGTCCAGCAAGCAGTCCTCAAAGTAATCGGAGAAATTGACGAGACACTAGTTGATTTTGATGCAACCGATCAGCGACTTGTTGACGCGGCTTTGATTTCACTTGATGGAACTGACAATAAATCAAACCTTGGAGCTAACGCCATACTTGGAGTCTCATTAGCAGTTGCAAAAGCAGCAGCAGATAGCAGTGGATTGCCGCTTTACCGATACTTGGGTGGCCCAAACGCTCACACTCTTCCTGTACCTCTAATGAACATCATTAACGGAGGAGCTCACGCCGATAACGGCGTCGACATTCAGGAGTTCATGATTGTTCCGGTTGGTGCTCCCACTTTCTCTGAGGCGGTTCGCTGGGGTGCAGAGGTTTACCACTCGCTCAAGGCCTTGCTTCAGTCCAAGAAACTTTCAACTGGTCTTGGCGACGAGGGTGGCTTTGCTCCGGATCTTCCATCCAACCGCGCAGCACTAGAACTAATCTCTGAGGCAATTCAGAAAGCTGGCTACAAGCTTGGAACCGACTTTGCTCTCGCTTTGGATGTTGCAGCAACTGAGTTTTACAAAGATGGCAAGTACCACTTTGAAGGAAAGGCCCGCACTTCAGCCGAAATGATTTCCTACTACGAGGAGCAAATTGCTTCGTTCCCGTTGGTTTCAATCGAGGATCCACTTGATGAAAACGACTGGGATGGCTGGGCTGCTATGACAGCAAAGCTCGGGGATAAAGTCCAGCTAGTTGGAGATGACCTGTTTGTCACCAACCCAAAGCGTCTAGCTACCGGTATCGAGAAGGGCACCGCCAACAGCATTCTGGTAAAGGTCAACCAGATCGGCACCTTGACTGAGACTCTGGATGCCGTTTCAATGGCTCAAAGCCACGGAATGACCGCAATCATTTCCCACCGCTCTGGCGAAACGGAGGACACCTTTATTGCTGACCTAGCGGTTGCTACCAACGCAGGTCAGATTAAAACCGGTGCTCCCGCAAGAAGCGAAAGAGTGGCAAAGTACAACCAGCTTCTTCGCATCGAAGAAGAGTTAGCTGACGCCGCTTACTACCCTGGAGCCAAAGCTTTCAAAAACTTCCGCTAGGAATCCCACAATGAGAATCACCGGTCGGCTAAACAGCTACACGCTAGCCCTACTGGCAGTTATTCTCGTTGGGATTTTCACACTAGCCCCAAGCATTCAGATCTGGTACGAACAGCGTCAAGAGATCGCTGATTACAAAGCACTCGTTGAGCAAGCTAAGGCTGAACTTGAGGATATGGAGGCTGAACGACTTCGCTGGGATGACGAGGTCTATATCAGAGCTCAAGCAAGAGACCGACTGTATTTTGTGATGCCGGGTGAGGTTAGTTTTCTAGTCATGGATGCCGATGGTATCGATGTGTCTGATACTTCAGGAACTGTTGGTGCGATGCTTGCCGAGAAGCGTAAGCGAAGTGGATTTAGTGCCGAAGTGCTTGCAAGCAAAAGAAACTGGGTTGACTCCTTCTTAGAATCCGCCCTGCGAGCAGGCCTTGAGCAGCCCAATCAGGAAATAAAAAGTGCCACTAACTAAAGTCAGCGAACAAGATATCGATTCAGTTTCAAATCAACTCGGTCGCCCCGCCAGAGATATCGTGGCTATTGCAGCTAGGTGTGTTTGCGGTAACCCAGTTGTCGTGCAAACCAAACCAAGGCTTGAAGACGGCACTCCATTTCCTACTGTCTACTATTTGACACTTCCCGCAGCAACTTCCGCTGTTTCAACTCTGGAAGCTACTGGGTTGATGACTGACCTTCAGAACAGACTGACCCATGAGCCCGAATTGGCTGCCTCCTACGCGCATGCTCACCAAAGTTATTTGGATGATCGCGCAAAACTTGGCGAAGTTGAAGAAATCAAAGGCATCTCCGCAGGCGGAATGCCAACGCGCGTGAAATGCCTTCACTCTCTGGTTGCTCATTCACTGGCAAAAGGACCAGGTGTGAACCTAATCGGGGATCTTGCTCTGGAGGCTTGCAGTTGGTCGCCGAATCGGTGCGTATGCGAAAAATAATCGCATCGGTAGTTGTAGCGCTGCTAGTTGCGCTATTGCCTCAGGCAGCCTTGGCTGATCCGGTTAGAGATCGCCAGTATTGGCTTAATGATTACGGATTCACCAAGGCTTGGGAGCAAAGCCAAGGAGCAGGAATAAAAGTTGCAGTAATTGATACCGGTATCGACGCTTCTCATCCAGCACTTGAGGGAGCCGTTGTTGGGGGTATCGATGTCTCTGGCCTTGGCACGCCTGATGGATTGACGCCAGTTGGCCAGAATAACTACCACGGAACAATGGTTGCCTCCTTGATTGCCGGACGGGGAAATTTAGAGGATGCCGATGCTGGAATATTGGGGACTGCGCCTAAGGCTCAGCTGCTTTCGGTATCCATGGCGTTTGGAGTTGAAGGCCTTGATACCGATTCACAAATAGCCAAGGGAATTATGTGGGCGGTAGACAACGGCGCGCGAGTTATTAACCTATCTCTAACTAGAAATTCGGTTTCTTGGCCCAAGTCTTGGGATGATGCATTTTTGTATGCCTTTGAAAATGATGTGGTGATTGTAGCTGCTGTGGGTAACCGACTCGATGGCACAGAAGAAGTTTCAGCACCTGCCACGATTCCCGGTGTTATCGCTGTTGCAGGAGTCGATAGGGACGCCAACGCCAGTGAGCTTTCCTCAACCAGTGGTTTCACAATCGGAGTCACGGCACCGTCTGAAGAATTAGTTGCTGCTTATCCAGGAGGGGAATATCGAATTTGGTCCGGCACTAGCGGGGCCGCCCCCATCGTTTCAGGAATGGTCGCACTGATTAGATCTTTGTACCCAGAAATGGACGCAGCAAACGTTGTTAATCGAGTCATTCAATCTGCCACTAAAAATGGATTTGAAAACTATTCGAGCGCCTACGGTTATGGCCTTATTGATGCCGAAGCCGCCTTGAATCTCGAACTTCCAAAAGTAAATGAGAATCCGCTGGGCTCGCTATCGGAGTGGATAAGGCTCTATCGCAAGCAATCACCTCAGGAGGGAAGTCCTGGTCAAATCGTGACCCCATTCGATACGCCAGTTGCTGAAATTGTTGGTCCCGCTGGCTTCGAACAGAGCCTCTGGCTGCCGTTGGCTGGCTATGCTGGGGTAGGGCTGTTAGCCACATTTTTGTATTTAGCCTTTCGGCCAAAAGCCAAAGGCTCAAGAAGCCTCAAGCGAAAGTAGTAAATTAGACCAATGCCTAGAATTCTGATTGTCGGCGGCGGCTACGCCGGTTTCTACACCGCTCGCAAACTCGAGAAGTACCTGCGCAAAAACGAGGCAGAGGTCACCATGATTGACCCGCTTCCATACATGACCTACCAGCCATTCCTCCCTGAGGTCGCAGCCGGATCAATTGAGCCAAGGCACGCGGTGGTCTCTCACCGCAGGCACCTAAAGCGCACCGAGATTATCACTGGGAGAGTCACTGACGTTTCTCACACCAACAAAAAGGTCACAATCGAGGTTCCTGGCCTTGCCCCATTCGATCGTGAATACGACCACGTGGTCGTAACTGCGGGTGCTGTTTCTCGAACATTCCCTATTCCAGGAGTTGCCGAAGTTGCAATTGGAATGAAGACCATCGAAGAGGCCATCGAAGTAAGGCACCGAATTCTGATCAACTTTGACAAGGCCTCGAACTTGCCAGAAGGTCCAGAGCGTGCTCGTCTTATGACCTTTGTGGTTGTGGGTGGAGGATTTGCCGGCATTGAGGCTTTTGCAGAGATGCTCTCACTCGCGACCTATTTGCTTCGCTATTATCCGAACTTGAAGTTTGAAGAAATCAACTTCCACTTGGTCGAGGCAATGAGTCGAATCATGCCTGAGGTTTCACTAAAGACCAGCCACTGGGTAATCAAAAACCTGGAAGGTAGAAGCGCAAAGATTCACCTCGATACTCAGTTGCTCTCAGCTGATCACGGAAACATTGAGCTCTCCACGGGTGAAAAGTTTGAAGCCGACACAATCGTTTGGACTGCTGGGGTTATGGCAAACCCAGTTGTTAAGCACACCGATCTTCCAACCGACGAACGTGGCCGTATCACAGCAAATGCCGCTCTTCGAGTTGTCGATGGCGAGAGTGTCATTGAGGGTGCTTGGACGTGCGGCGATGTGTCGGCGGTACCTGATCTTTCAGGAGATGGCGTTGGCGGCTACTGTGTTCCAAATGCACAGCATGCGGTTCGTCAAGGAAAACTAATGGCTAAGAACTTGGTTGCCGCTCTAAGGGGTGAAGGACTCAAAAATTACAATCACAAGAATATGGGAGCAGTTGCTGGCCTTGGAATTGGCGTTGGTGTGTTCCAGTACCGCAACTTAGCTGTTACCGGTTTTCTAGCCTGGCTAATGCACCGTGGTTACCATGGTCTAGCTATGCCGATGTGGGAAAGAAAGATCCGCGTATTCAGCGGTTGGATTTTGAACTTCGTTCTTCGTCGCGACGTCGTGTCAATCGACGCTGTGAAGCAACCTCGATTAGCCTTTGAAACCTGGGCCTCCAGAGCCAAGAACTAGACTCTGGTAATTGCGGCCCCCGTAGCCCAATGGCAGAGGCAGACGACTTAAAATCGTCACAGTATGGGTTCGAGTCCCATCGGGGGCACCTTCGAATTAGCTGAGAAGCTGTATACAAATTGAAGTTTTTAGGCCGATTTGGCTTAGCCTTTTCAGTAGGTAAAAATCTTGTAAGGGGTTATTTTGGAAATCGCACTATTGGTGGTTGCTGGCCTAGCAGTTCTAATCGGGCTGTGGCTTTGGTCCACCTACAACTCTCTAGTTGCTCTCAACGTTCGAGTTGACGAGGCTTGGAGCGATATCACAGTTCAGCTAAAGCGCCGTGCTGACCTAATCCCAAACTTGATTGAGACTGTTAAGGGTTACGCCTCACACGAGCGTCAGGTATTTGAGGCGGTGACCGCGGCAAGAGCTGCAACAGTTTCTCCCGATGCACTATCTCACCCCGAGCAAGCCGGCCAAGCCGAGAACATGCTTCAGGGTGCCTTGAAGTCACTGTTCGCAGTTGCGGAGGCATATCCCGTGCTACAGGCAAGTCAGAACTTCCTTCAGCTCCAGGCTGAACTAAGTGACACCGAAGATAAGATCATGGCTTCAAGACGCTTCTATAACGGCGGAGTTAGAGAACTGAACACCAAGGTCCTGCAATTTCCTCAGAATATCTTCGTGAAGTCCCTAGGTTTTCCTAAGCGTGAATTCTTTGAGGTTGCAGATAGCGCAAGCATCGCAGAACCTCCTAAAGCTAGCTTCTAGGTTTATAGACTTTAGCTAATGTATTCAGCAATTGCTGCCAATAAGCGCAACACGATAATCATCGTGGTGCTTTTTGTTGCACTGCTAAGCGGACTATCGATTTGGTGGGGAGCTGCCTCGGGCAATGGCTCATCGGCCCTTTTCATTGTTGGCTTTGTTTTGGTTTACACAATCTTCCAGTACTACATGGCCGGCAAGATCGCCATCGGTCTTACAGGCGCAGTGGAGATTCAAAAAGCAGACAATCCTAGATTGTGGCGAATCGTTGAGAATCTCTCGATAGCTGAGGGAATCCCGATGCCAAAGGTTTACATCATCAACGATCCAGCCCCAAATGCTTTCGCATCTGGGCGCGATCCGGAACACGCTATCGTTGCAGCCACCACGGGCCTGCTGGTAATCATGGACGATAACGAGCTCGAGGGTGTCATGGCGCATGAGCTCGCACACATTCGAAACTACGACATCCGAGTTTCAACAATTGTGTTCGGGTTGGTAAGTGCTGTTGGAATACTCGCTGATTTTGCAATCCGTGCAGCTTTCTTTGCGGGAGGCAGCAAATCACGCGATGGAGCCGGGGCAATCTTTCTGATCATTGGTGTGGTGGCTAGCGTCATCGCCTGGTTTATCGGTCCAATCGTCAGTGCTGCAGTATCGAGGCAGCGAGAGTACTTAGCCGATGCCACCGGGGTGGAAATCACTCGTTATCCGGATGGATTAGCCAGCGCTCTAAACAAGCTCGGCGAGTATGGGCGACCTATGCAAAAAGTCAGTGCCTCTATGGCCCACATGTTCCTAAATGACCCCATCAAGCCTGGCTTTACTGAGCGGCTGTTTTCCACCCACCCTCCAATTCCACAGCGCATTGAGAGAATTCGCACCATGGGGACTAAGTTCTAGGGCTCAAACCTAACTAAACTTGGGGGCTAGGTAGTTTTTTGAAAGGCCACTAATGTCCAACCAGCCTCCGGTAGTTGTTCCTGCCCTGAGTGAGTTTGAGACAGCCCTGGCCAATGTTAGACAAGTTGCCATTGAGACTCCTGTTCTGCACTCTCACTACCTCTCCAAATTGGTTGGCCAGGAAGTTTGGCTAAAGTGTGAAAACCTTCAGCGCACCGGAGCTTACAAAGTTCGCGGTGCATTTAACCGCATGAGCAAGCTCACCAAAGAAGAAAAGAAAAAGGGCGTTATTGCAGCATCTGCTGGAAATCATGCTCAGGGTGTAGCCCTAGCTGCCAAAAAGCTAGGTATCAAAGCAACTGTGTACATGCCATTTGGAGCATCGCTACCAAAGGTTGCTGCAACGAGAAACTACGGCGCGAAAGTTGTTCTAGTCGGAGCAACTTTTGCCGAGGCACTGAAGGCAGCTCAAGAGCAGGCAAAAGAAACTGGTGAGATATTCATTCCGCCTTTTGATCACATCGATGTGGTTTTAGGTCAAGGAACCGTAGGTCTAGAAATTATGGAGCAACATCCTGACGTTGCAACAATTGTTGTGGCTATCGGAGGGGGCGGGCTAGCTGCAGGAGTCGCAGTGGCAGCCAAGCTCACCGCCCAGGCCAGAGGTAAGAAGATTCGAATCATTGGCGTGCAGGCTGAAAACGTCGCACCGTATCCAGTTTCCATCAAAGCTGGAAAGATAACTGAAGTGGTTGCAACCCCAACCATCGCCGACGGTATCGCTGTTGCAAAGCCTGGTCGAGTACCTTTCGAGCTGATCAAGCAACACATCGACAAGGTAGTAACCGTCTCAGAAAACGACATTGCCCAGGCAATCTTGGTTTTGCTTGAGCGCTCCAAGCAGGTAGTCGAACCAGCCGGTGCCGTTGCGGTTGCAGCTTTAATGAACGGCAAAGCCAAGGCCAAGGGCAAGACAATTGCGATTTTGTCCGGCGGAAACATGGACCCGCTGCTGCTTCAGAGAGTAATTCGTCATGGGTTATCGGCTTCGGATCGCTACACCAATTTCTCCGTGATGCTGCCTGATCGCCCAGGTCAGCTTGCTCTAACCGCTGAAGTAATTGCGGGAGCCCATGCAAACGTTGTTGAAGTGCTGCACACAAGGCACGGCAACGGCTTGCAGATTAGTGAAGTTGAATTGAACCTGTCGGTTGAAACAAGTGGTCACGAGCACCGAATGGAAGTTGTGAAGGCTTTAGAAAAAGCTGGGCTACGCCCAAGACTCGAAAAGCCGCGGGAAGATTAAGCGTTCGCTACGTCGAGAATCTTTACCGAAATAGCCTTGCCGTTAGGCAAAAACACCTGTAGTTCTTCGCCAACTTTTTTGCCGAGAATTGCGCTGCCAATTGGTGAATCTGGGCTATAGACCTCAACGCTGTCGTCGTTGATTTCGGCGCTACCTAACAAAAACTTTTTTTCGGTTCCGTTCAGATTTACTGTGACTACTAGACCCTGCTCAACCACACCGTGGGCTTTGGGTGCTTCCCCCACCTGAGCGGTAGCGAGAATTTCTTCAATACGATTTAATCTGGCTTCGATTTTGCCCTGCTCTTCTTTGGCGGCGTGGTAGCCACCGTTTTCTTTCAGGTCACCTTCTTCACGTGCTTCCTGGATTCGCTTGGCGATATCTGCTCTAGCAACAGTGATTAGGTACTCTAGTTCATCAGCAAGGCGGTCATAGGCTTCCTGAGTAAGCCAGGTTGCTTCGTTAGGTTCAGACATAATCTCTAAAGCTTACTTTCAACGACAGCTATCAACCAAGCCGGTGGTCCCAAGTTCTGTGGTGTTAACCACGGTTGAAACCACAACTGAGGGCTTTCCTGAGGGTTCTACCGCTATGGTCTTGAACCCAACCACGGCATAGCTTTGGCTAAGCACTTGCACATCGCACATCACTTTTTGGCCAGGTTGCCTAGTGACCTCAAAAACGACCTCCGTTGAGAATTCATCATTGACCGTAAATCCAACATCTCGAGTGCTGATTTTCTGAGCATCGTCGATGGTGAATATCAGAGCCCAAACTAGGAAGGCAACTAGAGCCACAGATCCAATCACTATTGCGAATACACGGTCTTTTCTTCGGGCGGTTGCAACCCCGTATCGCTTTTCAAGTAGATTTTCACTCACGACTTAAGGTTAACTGAGTTTCGTAGTTCATACTTGAGTTATGAAACTTTTTACGATCCTTTCGGAAACTCCTGCCCCCGGTGAAGTAATCATTGACGATACCTGGTACAGCCCAGGTGTGGTTGGCTTCCTAGCCACCTTCGGTCTGGCAGCAGCATCGCTGCTGATAATTTGGGACCTCGTTAGAAGGATTCGACGCGTTCGCTACCGTGCCGAAATTGCTGAACTGCTGGATCAGGAGCAGGCCTTTGGAACAGAATCCAATACTGGCAATGGCTTATCTACTGATCCGGATCGACCAGCTCCTCCAGAAAAACCCGAGCGCTAAGACTTAGGCGAAAGACCCTGTAACCGGGGAGAGTGTAATAAGTAAGACTGCGCTCCAGTGACAGATAAATGCCAAGGCGGTAAAGGTGTGAAAAATCTCATGGAAGCCAAAGTGTCCAGGGAATGGATTGGGCTTTTTCAACGCGTAGAAAACTGCACCTAGCGTGTAGAGCAATCCACCAATCAAAATAAGCAGCATCATCACAAGATTTGCTTCGAGAAGTTCCGGAAGGTAGACAACTGCTGCCCAGCCCATCGCAATATAAATCACCACATATAGCCACCTCGGAGCACCAATCCAGAAGACTCTAAAACCAATTCCAAGTAAGGCCACCGTCCAAATTGAGATAATCAGCAACAGGCCTTTTTCTT
>CAZKQH010000006.1:14228-22617 GCA_964554845.1 uncultured Rhodoluna sp.
CAAAAAGATGTTGGCGTGATCGAAGCGCTTTAACGCCAGCTTTGCTCTCGGACCCCAGTTAAATCGATGGTAGACAGCGCTGGTTCCAAACAGCAGTACCGAACCAGCAAAGAAAATGGCCGCCGCAACTTTGGCAACGAATCCATCAGCTACCACCAACAGCACAATTCCTCCGGCAATGGCCAGAGGTAGGATTCCGGTGTGGATCCACCCTCTCCAGGTGGGTTTGGTTTCAGCCGGCGCTTCGGAGATCTCAGACAATGGAAGATGTATTGGAGTCTCATTGGAGGGGATGTTACTCATGATTCAACCCTAGTTTGCTTTTCCAGCGGTAACCTTAAGAAGTGCGAAATCTGATTTATCGACTCTATGAGGGCCGACTTGAGCGTCAGCTAGATAAATCCAACATCCCTCAACATATCGCAGTAATGCTTGATGGCAACAGACGCTGGGCAGACAAGAAAAATGGCTCAAAGGCCAAGGCAGGTCACGTAGCTGGAGCACAGAAAATTTTTGACTTTCTTTCGTGGTGCGATGGCCTCCAGGTTCCAGTTGTCACTTTGTACCTACTGTCTACCGAGAATTTGAAGAAACGTGATTCGGAAGAGCTAAAGGATCTACTGGTTATTCTCACTGGTCTTGCCCAGGAAATGGTCCGACGCGGAAACTGGAAGCTGCGCTTGGTTGGAGATCGAAGCTCTCTGCCACCTAACTTTTTGGAGGTACTGGAGCAAAGCGAATTGGCTAGCCGTGACACTCAAGGTGCCCAAGTAAATCTCGCTATCGGATATGGCGGTCGCCAAGAGATAACTGACGCTATGCGCTCAATCGTGAAGGATTCAATCAGCCATGGCTCTGACCTCGAAAAACTTGCAGACTCACTCACCCCTGAACTTATTGCCAAGCACCTCTACACCTCAGATCAACCTGACCCAGATTTGATTATTAGAACTTCCGGTGAACAAAGACTCAGTGGTTTCTTACTTTGGCAATCCAGCAACTCTGAGCTTTACTTCGAAGAGGCTCTCTGGCCAGATTTTCGCCGGGTGGACTTTCTCCGGGCAATCCGAGCTTTCGGTCGCAGGCACCGCCGCTTCGGCGCTTAGGCGGCCCTTGATTCGGGCGTGTTGCTAACGCTCCAACTCCACCTCAGGATTTACCTTAAAGCTAAGCCTGAAACTATGGAGGAATAATTGCCTAAAGCCGAAGCTGCTTCAACCGCCAAGAACCAAACCAAGAACGACCAGGCGGTGAGAACCTTCGTGCTGGACACCTCAGTTTTGCTTTCCGATCCAAAGGCCATGTTCCGCTTCGAGGAACACGAAGTTGTTATTCCAATCGTGGTAATCAATGAGCTTGAGAAAAAGCGCCACGATCCTGAAATTGGCTACTTCGCAAGAGTGGCCCTCAGGCATCTGGATGACCTTCGTCAAAAGCATCAGCGACTTGATTTTCCAATTGAGGTTGGCGACAAAGGAACCCTACGGGTTGAGCTCAACCACAGCGACCAGTCGATACTGCCAACTGGATTCCAGCTTGGTGATAATGACTCGCGCATTCTTTCGGTGGCCATGAACCTTTCCAACGAAGGCTTCAACGTAACCGTTGTTTCAAAAGATCTTCCAATGCGAGTCAAGGCTGCAAGTCTTGGAATGCTGGCGGAGGAGTACCTGAACGAACTCGCCACCGACTCTGGCTGGAGTGGAATTAGTGAGCTAGCACTAAGCGCTGATCAGATGGCAGAGCTTTACGACAACGAAGAAATCACGCACCCAGAGGCTGCGAGCCTTCCAGTCAACAGTGGTTTGGTTATCTCCTCAGAAAGAGGACACGCTCTAGGTCGCGTCACCTCAAGCAAGAAGGTCAAGCTCGTGCGAGGAGATCGCGGAGTGTTTGGAGTTCAAGGAAGATCTGCCGAGCAACGTCTTGCCATTGACTACCTGTTGGATCAAGAAATTGGAATTGTTTCGATGGGTGGACGTGCAGGTACCGGTAAGTCAGCTTTGGCGCTATGTGCGGCATTAGAAGCGGTAGTTGAGCGGCGCCAGCACAAAAAGATCATGGTCTTTAGACCCCTTTATGCCGTTGGCGGGCAGGAGCTTGGCTACCTTCCAGGCACCGAGGCTGAAAAGATGAATCCTTGGGGCCAGGCAATTTTTGACACCCTAAGCGCCTTGGTTTCCAAAGAGGTAATCGAACACATCCAAGATCGAGGCTTGCTCGAGGTGCTGCCGCTAACCCACATCCGTGGACGCTCTCTGCACGACAGTTTTGTGATTGTGGACGAGGCACAGTCGTTGGAACGAAACGTTCTGCTAACTGTTTTGTCCCGAATCGGTCAAAATTCCAGAGTGATATTGACTCACGATGTGGCCCAGCGTGACAACCTCCGAGTTGGAAGGCACGATGGGATTGCTTCAGTTATTGAGACCCTCAAGGGCCAGTCACTGTTTGCTCACATAACCTTGACGCGCTCTGAGCGAAGCGCTATCGCAGCTTTAGTCACGGAGCTGCTGGACCGATAAATGCTTGGGGATAACTTTCCCGAAGTAAGAACAGCATCAATACCCTGAGCGGGTGTTTGAAAATCTCTCCTCGTTGTTTTCGGCACTCGGTCTTGGCTATTTGGTCCTTACGGCTTGGCCCTTAGCCAAGACCGATATTCTTGAGCGGCGACTTCCAAACAAATACGTCCTGCCGGCTTTTCCAATTACATGGCTTGGTCAACTACTGGCAGGTTTTGCTGGAGCGGGATTTTCGAACATGCTCTGGGCGCTTTTGGCAGGTGTTGTGACCTTCGCTCTTTCACTAGTGGTTAATCGACTCGGACTCCTTGGTATGGGAGATGTCAAGCTCATGACCGTCATGGCACTGGCGCTTGGTTGGTTCTCGCCACTTCTGCCGATAATTGCCTTAGGCATTAGTTTTCTGACTGCAGGAGTAGTTGCGATATTGCTACTGATTAGAAGAAAGATAAGGCTGGGTGGATCAATGGCACTGGGTCCATATTTGATTGCAGGTTTTTTAGGAGCGGTTACTTTGGCGGTTTGGTCATAGAAAGAACATCGAGTGCTGCATCGAGCTGCTCTAATGTAATTTCGCCACGCTCAACAAAACCTAGGTCAATAACTGCTTCTCGAACAGTGATTGACTTCTCAACCGAGTGCTTAGCAATCTTCGCAGCAGCCTCGTAGCCGATTACTTTGTTCAAGGGAGTCACTATCGCAGGAGAAGACTCGGCCAGAGCTCTTGCCCTTTCGGTGTTGACCTCAAGGCCCTCAATGGTCTTATCTGCCAAGACCTTTGATGAATTGGCAAGTAATCTAATCGACTCCAAAAGCGCATTGCCCATAACCGGAATGGCGACGTTTAGTTCAAAGTTTCCAGAGGCTCCAGCCCAGGCAACGGTCTGATCATTTCCTATGACTCTTGCGCAAACCATCAATACTGCCTCAGGAACAACGGGGTTGACCTTGCCGGGCATGATCGAGGACCCTGGCTGCAGATCAGGAATGGAGAGTTCTCCAAGGCCGGCGTTTGGTCCTGAACCCATCCAGCGGAGGTCGTTGTTGATTTTTGTGAGGCTAACAGCCAATACCCGCAACGCACCGGATGCTTCGACTAGCCCGTCTCTGGCACCCTGAGCTTCAAAGTGATCGCGAGCTTCGGTGATCGGAAGTTTGGTCTGGTCGGCAAGAAGCTTAATTACAGCCTGAGGAAAACCTTTTGGTGTGTTGATTCCGGTTCCAACCGCGGTTCCTCCGAGTGGAACTTCAGCTACTCGAGCAATTGAAGATTGAATCCGTTCGATACCGTAGCGAATCTGAGCGGCATAGCCGCCGAATTCTTGACCTAGAGTCACCGGGGTAGCGTCCATCAAGTGAGTGCGACCAGCCTTCACAACTCCAGCCCAGGACTTTGCCTTCGCTTCAAGTTTCTTAGCTAGGTAATCCAAGGCTGGTATCAAATCGTTGATGAGCGCCGAGGTCACCGCTAGATGGACAGAAGTAGGGAAAACATCATTGGAGGACTGCGAAGCGTTGACGTGATCATTTGGGTGCACACTTTTGCCAAGGTGTTTTGTTGCAAGAGTTGCAAGAACCTCATTCATATTCATGTTTGAAGATGTTCCCGAGCCGGTCTGATAGACGTCCACTGGGAAGTGCTCATCTAAAGTTCCACCGATGACTTCATCTGCACTTTTTGCAATTGCGTTTGCTATTTCTTTATCTAGAACACCAAGCGAAGCATTTGCCAAAGCAGCGGCTTTTTTGATTTGTGCAAGAGCAGCGATGTGGGCACGCTCGAGTGTGGAGCCCGAGATGGGGAAGTTCTCCACCGCTCTTTGAGTCTGAGCTGCGTAAAGAGCATTCTTGGGTACCTGAACTTCACCCATGGTGTCGCGTTCAATTCGATATTCCACGAAAATCGAGCCTTTCTTAGGGCCTTAGTTGACGTTGCCAACGGTGACTAGCGGGGTCACCTTGCCAAGAGCAAGTTGGTAAGTTGCTCCCACAACAGCTAATTTACCGCTTCTAATGGCGGTATCGATGAGCTTGGAACGGCTAACTAGCTCGGCCACAGTGTCTTTGACGTGTAAATCGGTGATTTCATCGATTGTGGCAGTGCCTGCAAGCCTGGCCGCATCCACTGTGGGTTGGATTCTCCCAACTAAGTTTTGGATGAATTCCCCTGAGGTTTTCAGAGTGCCAGCATCAGATGCCATTGTTGCCTGAATTGCCCCACAGCCATCGTGACCCAAAATTACAATCAGTGGCACCTCAAGCACCTCCACGCTGTACTCGAGAGAACCCAGGATGGTTTCGGCAATTACTTGGCCAGCGTTTCGCACAACAAACAGATCCCCGAGGCCAACATCAAAAATGATTTCTGCAGAAAGCCTTGAATCCGAGCAACCAAAAAGGGCAGCAAATGGTTTTTGACTAGCCGCTATTTCAGTCCGGTGTTCGACATCTTGTCTTGGGTGAGAGGGGTTACCATCGATAAATCGCTGGTTACCCTCCATAAACTTTTTGTAGGCCTGGCTGGGTGTGGTACTCAAGTTATTGCCCTTCAATCTGCAATGTTAACTGAAGTGCTAAATCTTCGAGCACTTCGATGGGGGCAACCCCATAGACAAATACTGCGTTTTTGTCGTACTCCAAAACCATCATATAGTCCTTCGACTTAGGTGGATTGTTTTCACGAACACTCTCGAAAATCTGCCAGGTCTTGCCTGTAAGCTCAACTTTTCCCGTTGGCTTGTTTGACTCGAGCATTAGCTGTATCCAAGTCTGATTAACTTCCAATCCCTGAGTCATAGCTAGGAATTCACTGTTGGGACCGACAAAGCCCACGTACCAATTGGCAACGCCATCTTGGGCTGAAGAGCGGTAGCGAGCAGCATTGGAATACCAATCAACCGGGATCGTCGGGATCAGCAACATCTCGGTAGTTTCGGTTGCGGCTTGCTCAGCTATTGCAACATAGTCAACGGGTTGGACTCGATTAGAGTCATCTCGCGGTACTGCTAGAACTAGAAGCACCATCACGCCAACGGTTGCTGCTAGTGAAAGTAGAAGGTTGTTGAGAGTTTGCCTCGCCCTTCGCTGTGCCGCGGCATCACTCATTCAGCTGAACTCTTTTTGGCCTTTGAGGCTTTTTGAAGGGTTGCGCGAGCTCCTGAGAGCCACTGCTCGCACTTGTCTGCCAGAGCCTCTCCGCGTTCCCAGAGTTGCATAGAAGTTTCTAGTGTCGCGGAACCGGCTTCAAGCTCGGCAACTACTTTGACCAGCTCATCCCGAGCCTGCTCATAGCTCATGCTCGCCACGTCTTTGTTATTTTCGCTCATTGTGTATCAAGCCTACTTTCAATCTGCAGTGGCTCCAAGATCGCCCCCAGAAAGGGTGATCTTGAGCTTCTGTCCGGTCTTGGCTTGTTTGGGTTCGGTAAGGACATGGCCATTTAGATCACGCACAACGGCGTACCCGCGATCGAGAGTTAGTTTTGGAGACAGCGCTCTAACTTGACCGCGTAAACCAGTGACAAGAAGTTGCTGTTTTTCCAATGTGTTACTTATTTGACTCGAAAGGTTTTGTTCAAGCTGTGAAATCTGGAGTGCACGCTCGTCCACCAGGGTAAATGGATTAGCGAGAATTGGTCGCGAGCGAATTCCAAGAATTAGCTCAATTTGATTCTGAACAAAACCCACCACCCTAAGGCTGATCCGCTCCAGTGCTTGAGAAATCTTTTTGCGCTCTTCGATAACGTCGGGAACAGTTAACTTGGCAGCGTCGGTTGGGGTGGAGGCCCTAACGTCAGCCACCTCATCAGTCAGCGGCCTGTCGTTCTCGTGGCCGATCGCACTAACTATTGGCGTCTTGCAGTTAGCAACTGCTCGCACAACTTTTTCATCAGAGAAAACCAACAGGTCCTGGAAGCTTCCACCACCACGTGCTAAAACAATCACATCAACTTCGGGGTCGGCATCCAAAAGCTCAATAGCCTTAATGATTTCCGGAGCTGCTTTGTCGCCCTGGACTGGTGTGTGTTGAACCTTGAAGCGAACCTCAGGCCAACGGGCTTTAGTGTTTTGAAGAACATCCTTTTCCGCGTCGCTATTAGCACCGGTGATAAGCCCAATTAAGTTTGGTAAAAAAGGCAGAGGTTGCTTACGCTCTGCAAGAGTGAGCCCCTCTTTGATTAACTGCTGACGCAAACGCTCGATTCGCTCCAGCAGTTCACCAAGGCCAACTTTTCGAATGGCCAAAACATCCATGCTGGTTTTTCCAGATCTTTCCCAAAAATCTGGATGAACTAGTGCAACTACTCGATCGCCAGCAGATAACTCACTAACAGCTGCCAATACGTCTGGTCTTCTGGAGTGAATGGAGAAGCCCTTGTCTGCTACTAGATCGCGAAGTTCCCCAAAGAACACGTCCTTTTTAGGGCTAATCTGAGAGATCTGACCTTCGACCCAAACATTGCCAAGTCGCGTTATCCACTCTTTGAGAGTGTTTGTGAAATTGGCTACCGACCAGGGCGTTTGCTCGCTGGAAACTCTCGATTCGGAGGATTCACCTGATTGGATCTCCGACATGGCTATTCCTTAGGGAGGGCTGATTATCTCTCGTAGACTTGGGCTGTGACCCAAATAAACAATACCGCCCCGCGGCGCGTGCTTCTGGCCGCCCCGAGAGGGTACTGTGCTGGCGTTGACCGCGCAGTTATCGCGGTTGAGAAGGCTCTCGATCACTATGGAGCGCCGGTTTATGTCCGAAAGGAAATCGTCCACAACAAGCACGTCGTCACCGGATTAGAAAAACGCGGCGCAATTTTTGTAAACGAAGTTGATGAAGTGCCAGAGGGTTCAGTTCTAGTTTTTTCAGCGCATGGAGTTTCACCAGCGGTAGTAAAGGCGTCAGAAGCGCGAGGGCTAAACACGATTGACGCAACCTGCCCACTGGTGACAAAAGTTCATCGTGAAGTTCAGCGCTTTGCCCAAGAGGAATACGACATTCTGCTTATCGGCCACGAAGGCCACGAAGAAGTAGAAGGAACTGCTGGCGAAGCACCAGATCACGTTCAGCTGATTGATGGAAAAGATGGCGTTGCAAACGCCAAGGTCAAAGATCCAAAGAAAGTAATTTGGCTCTCTCAGACAACACTTTCAGTCGATGAGACCATGGAGACAGTGATAAAGCTTCGAGAGAAGTTCCCAACTTTGCAGAACCCACCTAGCGATGACATCTGCTACGCCACTCAGAACCGCCAGGTTGCCATCAAAAAAGTTGGAGCCGAATCCGATCTAGTTTTGGTTGTTGGGTCAGCTAACTCCTCAAACACAGTTCGACTTGTCGAAGTTGCCCTTGAGGCAGGGGCTAAGGCCGCTTACCGAATTGACTACGCCAGCGAGATCCAAGAGCAGTGGTTTGAGGGAGTAGAAACAGTAGGCGTTTCCTCGGGAGCTTCAGCACCTGAAGAGCTAGTTGATCAGGTTCTTGAATACTTAGCCGAGCGCGGCTACGGAGCCCCAATCGAGATCACAACGGCCGAAGAAGACGTTCAGTTCTCACTTCCCAAGGAGCTTCGCAAAGACCTCAAGAGCGCGGGTCAAGACACCAGTAACAAGGTCAAGCGCTCCTAGGAGCCAAAGTCGGTTTCTTTGTGTGGGTGACCACTTCGGTCATAAGTAGTCCAAACACCAATCTGCTTACCTAAGTTGAATTTGCCGCTTCTCATTAGCGAACCATCTTTGCGATAGAACTTCCAGGAACCATGCATCTGGCCGTCTTTGTATTTCCCTGTGAATCTGGGTTTGCCGTTGTCGTAGAACGGGTCTCGCAACTTAGGCCGTCGCAGACTTTCCAGCTGAACCCAACTGAGCAGC
>CAZKQH010000007.1:0-13507 GCA_964554845.1 uncultured Rhodoluna sp.
TCTGAACCCCAGGCTGGCATTGGCTTTTTGAGGAAGTACTCGTAGCCTTTTAGTCTGCGATCAAGCATCCACTGCGGTTCCGACTTGAGCCCCGAAATGTCACGAACAACTTCTTCGCTAATTCCGCGCTTGGCTGTGGCACCAGCGTCGTTCCCATCCGACCAGCCGTACTCGTAGGTACCAAGGCTGTCCAGTTCGGGACGCTCGATGATGTTTTCAGTCAATTAGAACCCCTTAGGTAGATGTGATATCTGGGTACAACCCGCCTCGGCTTCGAGGAATTCCCGCAAAAAACCATGCGAAACTTGTGTTGCACCTAACTTTACCAAAATTGGCGGTTCTTTAGGTCAAAACAGAAAGGGGCTTGGGCCAACATGAAGCTGATTCAAGCCATTTTCTCCCCAAAGCGTCTAAAGTTCTACGCCTGGGCTTCCCTAGTAAGCCAAATTCTCATTGTTGTCACCGGCGGTTTAGTTCGCCTAACCGGGTCTGGTCTTGGTTGCCCTACCTGGCCAAGATGTACGGAGGACTCGTTTGTCACTGTTCCCGAGATGGGTTGGCACGGGATTATTGAATTTGGTAATCGCCTTCTAACTTTCGTTTTAATCATCATCGCCCTGTTTACCTTCATCGTTGTACGTAGGACACTCAAAAATCTCCGAAAAGGTCTAACCTGGCCTGCACTCCTACTTGGTCTAGGAATAATTGCTCAAGCTCTTCTTGGTGGCCTCACCGTGCTTACTGGACTTAATTCCTGGGTAGTCGGTGCTCACTTTTTGCTATCAGGAGTGCTGATTTCAATTGCTGCCGTATTGGTTTGGCGAGTCTATTCACCTGTTCATCATCCCCTTAGCTACACCGCAGTTATCCTTGCTTGGCCGATCTTTGTCGTGGGCTGGGTCACAGTTGTGATCGGAGTTATCGTAACTGGCGCAGGCCCGCATGCAGGGGATGCGACAACTCCCCGAAACGGTTTTGATCTCGAGATTTGGCAGCACTACCACTCATGGCCTGCCTATATCACGACCGGTCTAGTCGCCATCGCACTTATTCTGGTTTGGCTCAAGTTGGAAACAGACCAGTTTAGGAATCCAGCAGTCAAAGCACTGGGGATTCTATTTATCAGTCTTTCCCTTCAGGCAATTCTTGGCGTTATTCAATCGAATCTCGGCGTGCCCGCATTGATGGCGGGTGCTCACATGTTCGGTGCTGCGGTAATCATTGCGCTTCTTACTTTTCAGTTTCTTGCGCTTCGTTCCAGATACCAAAGAACGGAGGGTGTCTAAATGCCAAGGGTATTTTGGTTTAGGCGAGATCGCAGGCTGCAGGATAATCTCGCACTAAATTCCTGTGCTAAAGCATCGATTGCCGACGGTGATAAGACCGTCATCCCTGTCTTTTGGTACAACGCCAAAGAGTACGAACAACTAAGCGCGCTCAGACAGCACTCGCTAACTGAATCTCTTAAGTCACTTGATGAGTCCATGGAGTCCAACCTGGAAGTAATCTCAAGCGTCGAGATGAGCGCACTCGTTGAATTTGCACAGAAGAGCAAAGCTTCGCACATTCACGCCACAGAAAGTTTTGATCCTGAGGGAATTGCTGAACAAAAATCTCTTAGTTCGAAACTAAAAGGAACAGGAATTGAACTCGTACTGGAGGATTCTTACTACGCGGTAAAACCTGGAACCGTTGAAAAACCTACTGACGGCAGCGCATACCGGGTCTACACGCCTTTTTACAAAGCTTGGTTTCAAATTGGCTGGCCAGCTCCACAAAAACTCACCAAAGGGTTCAGTTGGAAATTGCGCTCTTCGAAGTCTGCAATTCCTAAACCAACAAAACCGGCGCCTTACACGGTTATAGCAGGTGAGCAGTTTGCCTTGGAAACCTTCAAGAAGTTTCAGAAACGAGCAATCTTGGATTACTCCGAAAATAGAAATCGGCCCGATCTTTCAGGTACCTCGCATCTTTCGCACGCTCTAGCCCATGGAGAGATCCATCCAAGGACTCTGCTTGCCCCACTTTCAGAGCTCGAGGGTCACACCGTCTTTAGAAAAGAAATTGCTTGGCGAGAGTTCTATGCCGATGTTCTGTTCAGGAATCCTCACACTCTCGATGATTATTACGAGCCGCGATTCAAAGCCATGCGCTATGACACTGGTGCAAAGGCAAAAGCGAAATTGGAACGCTGGCAATCTGGCACAACTGGTTTTCCTATGGTTGATGCCGGAATGCGACAGCTTCTGGAAACGGGTTGGATGCATAACCGAGTGCGAATGATTGTTGCTTCATTTCTTGTAAAGGACTTACATCTTGAGTGGCAACTCGGGGCCAAGTGGTTTGAACAGAACCTGACCGACTACGATCCCGCATCAAATTCACACGGCTGGCAGTGGACCGCGGGTTGTGGTACCGATGCTTCTCCCTACTACCGCGTATTTAACCCCATTCTCCAAGGCTACAAGTTTGACCCGCAAGGAAAATACGTACGCAAGTTCATTCCCGAACTTGCACACCTTCAAGGTCCTGAGGTTCATGAGCCTTGGCTTCTAGTAGATGGCTTGGCAAACGGGTACCCAGAACCGATGCTCGATCACAGCACTGAGCGTGACGAATCCCTAGCTCGTCTAGAGGAAATTAAAATAAAGTAGCGGATCAATAGCAATTGCTATAAACAGCAATGTTAGATAACTGATTGATCCGTGGAACAGTCGCATTGGGTTAGCAATCTCCCCCGCAATCGCTTGCCTGTATAGCCGGTATGACTCCACAACAAACCAGGCACCCGTAATCAAGGCGGTGATCGCATAGATAAGCCCCATTGACGCCACTGGAATAAGTAGCAGCGTTGATGCAACCAGCGCCCAGGCATAAAGGATTATCTGAACACCGACAGTGTGATTGTTTCGAACGACTGGAAGCATGGGGACACCGGCGTCGGTGTAATCCTTCTTGTAGCGAAGTGACAGCGGCCAATAGTGTGGCGGAGTCCAGAGAAAGATGATCAAAAACAAAACCCATGCCGCTGGTGCGAGCTCATTTGTGACAGCGGCCCAACCAATCAGCACCGGCATCGAGCCCGCTGCACCACCCCAGACAATGTTCTGTGGAGTTCGGCGCTTGAGCAAAAGTGTGTAGACAAACACGTAAAACAATATCGCGGCTAGCGATAACAAGGCTGCCAGCAGATTCACAAGAACTGCGAGCCACACTACCGACAGCACACCCAAACCCCAAGCAAACCAGTAGGCCTCGCGCCTGGTTAGTTCCCCGGTGACTAGCGGCCTTCCCTTGGTGCGGCCCATGATTTTGTCGATGTCAGCGTCGATGTAGCAATTGAATGAGTTTGCACTACCAGCGCTGAATGCGCCACCGATAACGGTTGCAAGAATCAGCCAGATGTCAGGGATGCCCCGCTGCGCCAAAATCATCGTTGGAACCGTCGAGACCAGTAGAAGTTCAATCACTCTAGGCTTGGTGAGCTCGAAATACGCCTTCGCCTTACGCCTAAAGCCTGGGCGCTCTCGTGTGAGTTCAGGTGCCGAAGTAGTCATGATTTAGACCAAGTCTAAGCTGAATTTCGCCCCCTCTGGCTCCCAAGGTTCATAAGGTCATTGAGTGTAAAGTTAGACAAAAGCGTTGTCGTTGCTAAGAGTTTCTAAGCCTTCAACACTTACTTGAGCTGTGCAATGCGGCAAGTTCCAATCTGCGGATTGAGAAGAAGGATGTTATAGCCCGTGAGTGAACTTACTTGGACCGACCTAGACAAAAAAGCCGTCGACACAGCTCGCGTTTTAGCTGCCGACGCAGTTGAAAAGGTCGGAAATGGGCACCCTGGAACCGCTATTAGCCTTGCACCAGTTGCCCACCTACTTTTTCAAAAGGTTATGCGCCACGACCCAACCAATCCAGAATGGGTTGGAAGGGATCGATTCATTCTCAGCGTTGGTCACTCTTCCCTAACTCTTTACAACCAGCTGTATCTGGGAGGCTTTGGTCTTGAGCTTGACGATATAAAGGCTCTTCGTACCTGGGGCTCACTTACCCCCGGTCACCCTGAGTATGGTCACACTAAGGGTGTTGAGATCACCACAGGCCCTTTAGGACAGGGCCTAGCCTCAGCGGTTGGCTTTGCCTACTCTGCGAGATTTGAGAGAGGACTATTTGACCCTGATTCCAAAGCTGGCAGCTCGGTATTTGATCACCACATCTATTGCATAGCTGGTGACGGAGACATGCAAGAAGGCGTTACTTCTGAGGCTTCATCGTTGGCTGGACATCAAAAGCTAGGAAACCTGATTGTCCTGTACGACTCAAATCAAATATCCATCGAGGATGATGTCAACATTGCTTTTACTGAGAATCTTGAGGATCGCTACAAAGCTTATGGTTGGCATGTCCAGACAGTCGATTGGAAGAAAACTGGCCAATACATTGAAGATGTAAATGAGCTTTACCAAGCGATTCAAGAGGCCAAGGCAGTTCTGGATAAACCGTCGTTGATCACCATTAGAACCATCATTGGCTGGCCATCGCCAGGAAAGCAAAACACGGGCAAGATACATGGATCTGCCTTAGGCCAAGAAGAACTTATTGGACTAAAGCAGGTTCTTGGTTTTGATCCTTCGAAGGATTTTGAAGTTGCACCCGATGTCATTGAATACACAAGGTCTCTAGCTGAACGATCCCAGCCGACAATATCAAAATGGAAATCAGCCTTCGATGCGTGGGCTACCTCCAATCCTGCTGCCAAGGCTCTATTTGACAGACTTCAAGCCGGTAAATCACCAGCTGAGTTAATTGATGTCTTGCCAGTTTTTGACCACGGAGCCGATGTTTCAACTCGAGCAGCTTCAGGAAAAGTTCTAAACGCTATTGGTGGTGTCATGCCTGAATTATGGGGTGGTTCTGCAGATTTAGCCGAATCAAACAACACTACGATCGCCGGTTCAAAGTCGTTTGTGCCCCCAGTCCACTCAACTCATGAGTGGAAAGGCGACAACTACGGTCGAGTTATGCACTTCGGGATCCGAGAGCACGCAATGGGCGCAATCCTAAACGGAATTGCGCTGCATGGAAAAACTCGCTCATACGGTGGGACTTTTCTAATCTTTAGCGACTACATGAGACCTGCTGTTCGTCTGGCAGCCCTGATGAAAGTCCCTTCGATTTTCGTGTGGACACATGACTCGGTTGCCCTAGGTGAAGACGGTCCAACTCACCAGCCAATCGAACAGCTAGCAACTCTACGAGCAATTCCAGGGCTTGATATCGTAAGACCAGCTGATGCCAATGAGGTCAGTTTTGCCTGGAAGAAGATCCTTGAGCGTCGCCTGGGCCCTGCCGGTATCGCTTTGACCAGGCAAAACATTCCCGTTTTCAATCGGGAATCAGCTGATGAAACTGGAGTGATTTACGCTGCCGCCAACAACACCGAGAAAGGCGCCTACATTCTTGCCGAAGCCTCCAATTCTGCACCGAAGGTAATCTTGATTGCCACTGGCTCCGAAGTTCAGTTGGCGATTGCTGCTCGCCTAGAGCTCGAGAAGGCAGGCATTGCAACTCGCGTTATTTCGGCACCGTGTCTTGAGTGGTTCGAAGAGCAAAGCGACGCCTACAGAGAGTCGGTATTGCCAAAGTCAGTAAAGGCAAGGGTGTCCGTAGAGGCGGGACTTGCTCTCGGCTGGGCAAAGTACGTAGGAGATGGTCGCAGTGTCTCTATTGAGCATTTTGGCGCTTCAGCCGACTACAAGACACTTTTCAGTAAATTCGGCATGACTACCGAAGCGGTTGTTAGAGCTGCCATGGAAGTTGTTAAGGGAGAAAAGTGAACTCACCACTTCACCAACTAAGAGCAGCCGGAGTAAGTATCTGGCTAGATGATTTGTCGCGTGAAAGAATCGAGTCTGGATCTCTAAAAGCTCTTATTGAATCCCGGGCAGTTTCAGGCGTCACTACAAACCCAACAATTTTTGCCGGCGCATTCTCAAAGGGTGCAGCCTATGCAACACAACTAGCTAACTTGGCCAGCCGCGGTGCAACTGCGGACGAAGCAATTTTTGAGGCAACCACTGACGACGTTCGCGCCGCATGTGATGTATTTGCAGAGGTGTATGCGAGCACCAACGGCGTCGATGGAAGAGTTTCCATAGAGGTCGAACCAGGATTTGCCATGGACACCGCAAAGACAGTTAAACAGGCAAGAGCTCTTTTTGATGCTGTGAACCGCGAGAACGTTATGATCAAGATCCCCGCGACAATCCCTGGCCTATCTGCGATCACGCAGGTAATTGCTGAGGGAATCTCCGTCAACGTCACGCTAATCTTTTCTCTGGAACGCTATAAACAAGTCATTGACGCATACCAAAGCGGGATTATTCAAGCTAAAGCAAACGGTCACGATCTTTCTAAGATTCACTCAGTAGCATCTTTCTTTGTCTCTCGTGTTGATACCGAAATAGATAAGAGGCTCGAAGCAATCGGAACCCCCGAGGCCCTGAAACTCAAATCAAAGGCGGCACTCGCTAATGCTCGGTTGGCTTACGAAGTCTTTGAAAAACAGTTTGAATCTCCAACCTGGGCAGCACTTGAAGCATCAGGAGCCAACCGTCAGCGTCCCCTAATGGCTTCAACCGGAGTCAAGGACCCAAACCTTCCTGACACGCTGTACATCACCGAACTAGTTGCCCAGGATTTAGTAAACACAATGCCTGAAAAGACTATGGAAGCGGTGTTCGATCACGGAGTAATTTCTGGAGACACAATAACCGGAAACTATGAAAGCGCTCGTGATGATCTTTCAAGCGTTGAAGCCCTCGGTATTTCTTACGAAGAAGTGGTCAACCTATTGGAACAGGAAGGCGTTGATAAGTTCATCGTGTCTTGGAATGAGCTGGTTGCAACTGTTTCCAATGCCCTGGATTCATCTAAATGACCCTGAAAGTTTCACATAAAGGGAAAGTCTCTGAAGCTGTCAATCAGTTCGTTTCCGAACTTGTCAAGGACCGGGTTGCCTCCCGGCTGTTTGCAAAGGACCACACGCTGTGGGGTAATGACGCCGAGGCGGAGTCTTCAATCCGGTTGGGTTGGGTAGACGCGGCTCAAAACAGCTTGGCGTTGTTGCCCGAGCTAAGGCTTTTATCTGCTGATCTTAGAGATAGAGGGCTTACGCGAATTGTTCTATGCGGAATGGGCGGCTCATCTCTCGCACCTGAAGTGATAACTAAAACTGCTGGTGTCGATCTGGTTGTATTAGACTCCACCGACCCAAGTCAAATTCAAGATGCCCTTTTTGGAGATCTGCAGAAAACCGTTGTCGTGGTGTCGTCCAACTAGGGATCTAATGTTGAAACCGATTCCCAAAAGCGAAGCTTCGAAGCTGCATTTGAGGCAGCAGGAATCGCTAAGACTGAGCGAATCTTCATAGTGACCGACCCAAACTCCCCTATGCATTCTCAGGCGATCAAAGACGGCTATCGGGTATTCCTTGCTGATTCGATGGTCGGTGGACGCTATTCGGCGCTTACTGCCTTTGGGGTGGTACCAACGGCCCTAGCTGGTGTTGATGTTGATGCTTTACTGAAGAGCGCAATTGCTGCATCTAATTTTTTGTCCAAAGACGTAGCTACCAATCCAGGTCTGATTCTTGGTGCCGCTATTGCACGTACTTCAAGTGTCAAGACATACAAAGACAAATTGGGTTTTGTTCCAGATGGCACCGAAATCTCTGGCTTTGGTGACTGGGTAGAGCAGCTTATCGCTGAATCAACAGGAAAGATGGGTCGAGGTGTTTTGCCAATTGTTCTGGAGTCGGACTCGTATGAGGTCAATTCAAAAGCTGACGACACACTACTAATCGGCCTATCCGCTGATGCTCCGAAATCAAGATTTGATCTCGCGGTATCAGGAGATCTTGGTGAGCTTATTTTGCTTTGGGAAGTTGCGACTGTAGTAGCCTCTCGCCTATTAGAAGTAAACCCATTTGATCAGCCTGATGTCGAATCCGCCAAGATTGCTGCAAGAGCGGTTCTTGATTCGCCCGTTGAAGCTTTAGATTTTCCGGTCTCAGACGCTGGTGTCGAAATCGCTTCTCTCGGCTATGAGCTCTCCTCAAACAAGCTGGCCTCGTGCCTGGCCGAGTTGATTGGTTTTGCTGAAACTGACACATATTTCTCAATTCACTGCTATCTCAACCGCCAAAGATTCGCATCGGCATCAAAGCTGCGTGAACTAATCGCAGAGAGATCCAACAGACCAACAACTTTTGGGTGGGGACCTAGGTTTCTTCACTCAACTGGTCAGTACCACAAAGGTGGACCGAAACAAGGAGTGTTTATCCAGATTGTCTCAGGGGAAGGGGATGATCAAGAGATTCCCGGACGAACCTTCGGTTATCGAAAGCTGATTGATTCCCAAGCCAGTGGAGATGCAAAAGTGCTAGCAACTGGAGGTTCTAAAGTGCTTGTCCTAAGGCTTCTAAATGTTAAGTCAGGGATTGACGCTTTGATTGACTTGTTAAATTAAAGGGCCTGCTGCCTAAGAAACTACTTCTTAGAAGATTTCTTAGCAACAAGCTTGGCAGCTGGCAGCGATGCCTTTTTTACTGGCTTAGTAGAAGATTTCAATTTGCTTGCTGGCTTTGCAACTGCCTTCGCTTTTGATTTTGCTACAGGTTTCGCAACAGCCTTCTTGGCTGCCGGTTTTGCTGCTTTGGCAAGTGGTTTTTTCGCGGCAGGCTTTTCAACCTTCTTGACAAGCTTTGGCTTGACGGCTTTTGCGGCCGCCGCCTTTGCTGCTGCCACTTTCGCTGCCGCAGCCTTAGCGGCTGCAAGTTTTGCTTGTTTGGTAGCCTCCTGGGCTAATTTGACTCTTCTTTCCCGAATTGAGGCCAGCGCTTCGTCAAGAAGCGATTTAGCTTCATCGGATGTGCGGCGTTCCTTTACATAGGCAAGGTGTGTTTTGTATGGTTCGTGCTTTGCAATCTCTGGTGGGTTCTTTTTGTCCTGACCTGCCGGCATGCCACAGTTTGGGCAGTCGATCATGTCGGGAATTTCGCTTGGATCGATGTGAGCTGCGAACATCGGCTCTTGAACGTGGCCGTTTATGCAGTAGTAGCTGCGCTGGACTCGTTCAGATTTGAATCCGCGGTATTGCTCGCCCATCGGGCCAGCGCCAACACGGGAACCCCTGATTGCTGAACCACCGTTTGCCAAAAGTTAACCCCTAGAATCCAAATCTTGTGAAAAGACCAAGTCCGATTACAGCGGACACCCAGACTAATCCCAAGATGATTGTGATGCGGTTCAAGTTGCGTTCGGCAACACCAGAAGAGGACACGTTCGAGGTCACTCCACCACCAAACATGTCAGAAAGCCCACCGCCACGGCCTTTGTGTAGCAGAATCATCAGGATTAACAGCAAGCTAGTGATAGCAAGCAGCACCTGGAGGGCGATTTGAATGGCGGCCATGATTTACCTGTTCTGTATTGGTACTAGACGATTATAAGCTGACATGCTTCTGGAAACGACAGATACCCGTAAATTCGCCTACATCCAGGCTTGCGCCACCAACCAAAACGCCATCAACCTCTTCTGAGGCTAAAAATCCAGCCACGTTTGCGCTCTTTACGGAGCCTCCATACAAGATTCTGGTTGCCTGTGCTACCTCCTCAGAAACAAGCTCGGAGATACAGGAGCGAAGTTTCTTAGCTACCTCCGCAGCCTGTTCCGCGGTGGCGACCTTCCCAGTGCCAATTGCCCAGACTGGCTCGTAGGCGACAACGAATTCCCCTATTTCCTTATGTCCTTGAAGTGCTTTCTCAAGCTGCTGAATCGGAACAGCAGCAGCTCCTTGTTCTTCGAGTTCTTCGAGAGTCTCTCCAACGCAGATCACGGGGATGAGATTATTTCTAAAGGCAGCCCCCACTTTTGCTTGGATAACGTCCCCATCCTCGTTGTGGAGTGTTCGACGCTCTGAATGCCCGACCAAAACGTACTCGACGTCAAGTTTTCTTAAGAACTGGCCAGAAACCTCGCCGGTATAGGCACCTGAGTCAAACTTTGAAAGATCCTGAGCTCCAAGAACAAGCTGCAGTTTGTCTGCATCGATTAGGGTCTGGATGCTTCTAAGGTCGGTAAAGGGAGGAAAAACCGCGACTTCGACTTTTTCGTAATCGTGGCCTACATCCTTTAGAGTCCAGGCAACTTTTTGGACCAGAGCAATGCCTTGCTGATGATCGAGATTCATCTTCCAGTTTCCCGCAATTAGCGGTTTGCGCTCATTCACTCTAGAACCTCCAGGCCTGGCAACGATTTTCCTTCTAGGTACTCAAGACTAGCTCCGCCACCGGTAGAGATGTGGCTGAAATCACTATCTGCAAAGCCTAAAGTCCGAACTGCCGAAGCCGAGTCCCCTCCACCTACAACGCTTAGCCCTTCAACCCTTGATAATGCTTTAGCGACTGCACGAGTTCCTGATGCAAAGGCTTCCATTTCAAAGACACCCATTGGGCCATTCCAAAAACAAACCTTAGAGTCTTCGATGATTGAGGCGAAAGTTATTTCGGAATCAGGCCCAATGTCCAAACCAATTCCCTTTTCCCCGAAAGAAGTCTTATTGAGGGCGTCAATTGCTGCGATCTCTACCTGTGCTTCAGGAGAAAAGCCACTAGCCATACGTATGTCGCTCGGCAAGATTATTCGCACACCCAGCTCTTCAGCCTGCTGAATGTATCGTTTCACGTTTGGAATTTGGTCTTTCTCTAAAAGGCTTGAGGCAACCTCATAGCCTTTGGCGGCAAGGAATGTAAAAACCATTCCCCCGCCAACAACCAAACTGTCAATTTTGGGAAGCAATGACCCAATTACTGCAAGCTTGTCTGATACTTTTGATCCGCCAAGTACAACTGTGTAAGGCCTCTGGTGAGAGCCAGATAGTTCCTTTAGAACCCTAACTTCAGTTTCCACAAGGTATCCCGCAGCAGAGGGAAGAAGTGTAGCTAACTCAAAGACGCTGGCATGCTTCCGGTGCACAACACCGAAACCATCGCTAACGAATGCGTCCGCAAGAGCAGCTAGCTCTTTAGCAAACACCATTCGAGCCTCGGGTTCTTTACTGGTTTCTGCCTCTGCGAACCTAAGGTTCTCTAACATCGCAACCGAACCAGAGGATAACCCTAGAGCCACACTTTTTGCTCGGTCTCCAATGGTGTCTGTAGCAAAATGTACATCCTGCTCCAAAAGTTCTCCAAGTCTGGCGGCCACCGGAGCCAAAGTGAACTCGCGCTTTATCTGCCCTTCTGGTCGACCAAGGTGAGAACAGATTAGAACACTTGAACCGAGATCGAGTAATTTCTTTATTGTCGGAAGCGCTGCACGAATACGCCCGTCATCGGTGATTGCACCACTTTCCATTGGAACATTAAAGTCACAGCGCAGCAAAACTCGCTTGCCGGTTATGTCACCGAGATCGGAAAGGGTTCTCAAGCTACTAGAGTTTGTTCGCTACTAAAACAGTCAGGTCAACAAGGCGGTTTGAATATCCCCATTCGTTGTCGTACCAGGAACTAATCTTGACAGTTTGGTCGATTACTTTAACCAGGCCTGCATCAAAAATTGAAGAGTGCGGATCTGTGACGATGTCCGATGAGACAATCTCATCTTCGGTGTACTTCAGGATTCCCTTTAGCGGCCCATCCGCAGCTTTCTTGTAGGCTGCTTTGATTTCCTCAATAGTTACCTTCTTCTTGGACAAAATGGTCAAATCCGTAATAGAACCAGTTGGAACTGGTACCCGAAGGGCATATCCATCTAACTTGCCTTTGAGTTCAGGAAGTACCAAACCGATTGCTTTAGCAGCCCCTGTTGATGAAGGAACGATGTTAATCGCCGCCGCACGGGCACGCCTTAAGTCTGAATGTGGTCCGTCCTGTAGGTTCTGATCTGCAGTGTAGGCATGAATTGTGGTCATGAGACCGTTTTCAATTCCGAACTCATCGTTGAAAACCTTTGCTAAGGGAGCGAGGCAGTTAGTTGTGCAAGACGCATTTGAGATGATGTGGTGTGTTGCCGGGTCGTAGAGATGCTCGTTTACTCCAATGACGAAAGTGGCATCCTCGCCGCTCGCTGGAGCGGAAATGAGTACTTTCTTAGCGCCAGCTTCAATGTGCTTTATTGCATCCTTGGCATCGGTAAATCGGCCAGTTGATTCGATAACAATGTCTACTCCGAGATCTCCCCAGCCAAGTGCCGACGGGTCCCTTTCAGCGAGGACTTTGATTTTATAGTCACCGACGATAATGTATTGGCCTTCAACGCGAACTTCTGTGTCCAAGCGGCCAGTCACCGAATCGTATTTCAATAAGTGAGCTAGAGCTTTAGGGTCTGAAAGATCATTTACTGCAACGATTTCAAGGTCAGTTCCTTTTGACATTTCAGCCCGGAGGTAATTTCTTCCGATTCGTCCGAAGCCATTAATTCCAACCTTGGTTCCCATGAGTGTGCCCTTCCTTATGCGCCAACGCGCGAGATTTTTCTTTGATACAAATCCACGCACCCTCGGGTGGAATCGCCTAAATCAGACTAGCAGTAAGCCCTTTGTTTGACCTCTTGCAGCCTCGAAGCGAGCCTGGACATCCTGCCATGAAACAATATTCCAGAAGGCAGCCACGTAGTCTGCCTTTACATTCTGGTAGTCCAGATAAAAGGCATGTTCCCACATATCGAGCATCAAAAGCGGAACAGACGCTGCGACTAGGTTTCCCTGCTGGTCGTATAGCTGCTCGATGATCAAGCGTTGCCCCAAGGCGTCCCAGGCCAGAATTGACCAGCCTGAACCTTGGATACCCATCGCATTCGCGGTGAAGTGGGCCCTAAAACCGTCATAGCTACCGAAGAACTCATCGATTGCAGCCGCTAGTTCGCCAGTCGGCTTGTCCCCTCCGGCGGCCGACAGATTCTTCCAAAAAATTGAGTGGTTGACGTGTCCACCAAGATTGAACGCCAAATCCTTTTGTAGCTTGTTTATCCAAGTCAAGTCGTTCTTCTGTCTTGCCTCGGCCATCAAGTCAAGCGTCGCGTTGGCTCCAGCAACGTAGGCCGCATGATGCTTACCGTGATGCAGCTGCATTATGCGCCCTGAAATGTGGGGCTCAAGAGCTGCGAAGTCGTAGTCCAGGTCAGGAAGGGTGTACTTGGTCATGGGCGTTGTCCTTAGATTTAGTGGTAGCTCTATTATGCGTCGAAAATTAGCTAGTCGTTATCTAGGTCTTCTGGCAAAAAGGCATCCGTTCCTTCTATCCCTAAATCCTCAGCCTTTTTATCGGCCATCGATAGAAGTCTTCGGATTCTTCCGGCCACAGCATCTTTGGTCATAGGTGGATTTGCAAGTCTTCCAAGCTCATCAAGACTTGCTTGCTTGTGCTTGACGCGAAGCTCACCCGCGTACTTTAGGTGCTTAGGAACATCGTCTCCAAGAATTTCAAGAGCTCGGGCAACTCTTGCTCCA
>CAZKQH010000007.1:13517-21505 GCA_964554845.1 uncultured Rhodoluna sp.
CAGCCTGAGCTGAACGTCTCAAGTTGGCATCATCAAAGTTAGCCAACCTGTTAGCTGTGGCTCGAACTTCACGCCTAAGCCTTAGTTCCTCCCATTTTAGAAGTTGCCCGTGAGCACCCATTTGAGTCAGCATTGCACTAATAGAATCCCCATCGCGAATAACTACCCGAAATACGCCCCTTACCTCTCGAGGTTTAGCAACCACGCCAAGTCTTCTAGCAACTCCGACCAGGGCCATAGCAACTTCATTACCAGGAGCAGTGACTTCAAGTGCTGCAGAGCGTCCAGGGTCAGTTAGCGAACCATGAGCCAAAAATGCGCCGCGCCAAACCGCTTGAGCTTCACCTAAAGATCCAGTCACTAATGACGCAGGCAATCCCCTAGCTGGGCGACCGCGTGTATCAACAAGTCCAGTTTGCCTAGCGAGAACTTCACCTTGGCCGAGAACTCGAACCTGATAACGGTTCGTTTTTCTTATTCCTCCAGCCGAGATAACAGCTAATTCGCTATCGCAACCGAACAATTCCGCTAAATCCTTGCGAACTCTTCTTGCTACTTGCGCCGAGTCAAGCTCGACTTCAATGACGACTTTTCCGGAAACAAGATGCAACCCTCCTGCAAGGCGCAGAATAGTGGCCAACTCCGCAGCGCGCACTCCATTTTTTGCCACCTCAATTCGAGCTAGCTCGTCTTTAATGTCCGATGTCAGTGCCAAGGTGCTACTCCTTACCAAGGTCACGGTGTCTTACCGTGACGGTGTATTCGTTGTTTTTTGCTAACAGTTCAGCAAGTTTGGTCGAAACAGCCACGGAGCGATGTTTTCCGCCTGTGCATCCAATTGCAATCGTCGCGTAGTGCTTGTTCTCACGCAGATAACCGTCTAAAACTGGCTGAAGCGCCTTGGCGTAACTATCTATAAATTCTTTAGCTCCTGTCTGAGCTAAGACGTATTCGCTCACCTGAGAATCCAATCCAGTAAAGGGACGAAGTTCTTCATTCCAGAATGGATTCGGAATAAACCTTGCGTCGGCCACATTATCCGCATCTGCTGGAATGCCGTATTTATATCCGAAACTCATCACCGTAAGTTGCAGCTTGATTGTGGAATCAACCGAGAAGTGTTCGGCTGTTTTTGTTGAAAGCTGATGAACATTGAGATCTGAAGTGTCAATAACAACATCGGCAGATTCTCGAAGAGCCAGAAGGCGCTTTCTTTCTTCTGCGATTCCATCGAGAATCGTTCCGTCACCTTGAAGAGGATGGGGTCTTCTCACTTGTTCGAATCTCTTAACAAGTGTTGAATCATTTGCCTCAAGGTAGAGCACGCGAACATTCACCGCTTTGCCGCCTAATAGTGCGAGGTTCTCCTCAAGCTCACTAAAAAATTCCCCTCCTCGCACATCAATTATGACGGCTAGTCTTGGTACCGGATTTTTTGTGATGGTGAATAGGTCAGCAATCGGTCCAAGCATTTGGGGTGGAAGGTTATCCACCACATACCAACCAAGGTCTTCGAGAGCATTGCCAACGGTCGATCGACCAGCGCCAGACATGCCAGTGACAATCAGTAGCTGGTGGCCGGAGCTGTCGGACATCGTATCCTCTCGTTTGAGTCGAGTCTAACGAATTCGCGACACGCCCGAGCGCGTTACGGCGCCTGCTTTAGTTGTCTCAAAATCTCCTCGGCCAGAATGGATCCGATACCAGCCACATCAGAGATTTCCTCTCTTGTTGCAAGCTTCAAGCGTTTCGCTGACCCGAATCTTCTCAGAAGTGCCGTGACGCGCTTTTCACCGAGCCCCGGAATCTCCATCAAGGCACTCGAAATTGAGCTTGAGCGCTTTTTTCTTGAGGCTGTTAGAGCAAAGCGATGAGATTCGTCACGGATGCGTTGTAACAAAAATAGCTCTTCGGAACCCCGTGGCAATATCACTGGAAACTCGGATCCAGGCACCCAAACCTCTTCAAGACGCTTGGCCAACCCACAGAGTGCTAACTCCGGAATCCCAGATTCCGATATTGCCTTCTTGGCCGCGCTGACCTGAGGAATTCCACCGTCGACAACTATCAAAGAAGGTAAATAGCTAAAGCGGCCATCATCAAGACTTTCTGGGTCTCGTAAGTATTTTAATCTTCTCGTAAGCACCTGATAAATTGCGTCGGTGTCATCGGCGGCCGAATCAATGTTGAACTGGCGGTATTGCGATTTTTTTGCTAACCCGTCTTCAAAAACCACCATAGAAGCGACGATATTGGTGCCTGACAGATGCGAAACGTCATAACATTCGATTCTCAAGGGTGCTTCTTTTAGCGAAAGTGCTTTCGCTAAGGCGCTAAGGGATTCTGAGCGTGAAGTAAAATCTGCCGTACGACGGGTCTTATACAAAGAAAGAGAGTACTGCGCATTCTCGAGTGCAGTCTCAGCGAGAGCCGCCTTGTCACCTCGCTTTGGAACCCTTAGAGAAACCGAAGATCCTCGTGACTGCTCAAGAAACATCTCAAGATCAGACGCGTCTTCTGGCAGTGCTGGTACCAATATCTCTCTGGGAACAGTTGGTGCCTCAACACCCTCAGCGGCAGAGTAGGCAAACAGAATGACTTGACGCACCAGTTCCTCGAGCGGCTGCTCAATTTCCTTGTCAACCACCCAAGATCTCACTCCCCTGATTCGACCTCCGCGAACGGAAAAGAGCGATACTGACGCAGCAAGCTCGTCATGGGCAATACCAAAAAGATCGGCATCCGTTAGATCACTAAAGACAACAGTGCTCTTCTCAAGAACCGTTTCAAGAGCGCCTATGTTGTCCCTTAGCCTGGCAGCAAGTTCATAATTTTGCGCCTCTGAAGCCCTCTCCATCCGCTCCTGGAGAATCGCCACTTGCTTCGGGTCCATGCCGTTCATAAAAGCTACAAGCTCCTTAGCAATTTCCTGATGTTCGGGTTGACTGACCCGACCAACGCATGGAGCTGAACACTTGCCAATGTCGGCGAGTAAGCAGGGCCGGTTTGCTCTTTTTGCTGCATTGAAAACACCTGCAGAGCAGGAGCGAATCGGATAGACCCTTAGTAGTGTGTCTAGAGTTTGCCGGATAGCCCAAGCCTGAGTGTATGGCCCAAAGTATTTGACCCCCTTGAGGTCTCTATTACGGGTTATGAAAACTCTAGGCATTTTGTCTGAAAGGGACACGGCTAGATAAGGGTACGACTTGTCATCTTTGAATCTGACATTAAATGGAGGATTGAACTCCTTTATCCAGGTGTACTCGAGCTGCAAGGCTTCAAACTCTGTTTTTACAATGGTCCAATCAACATCACTAGCGGATAGCACCATTCGTCTTGTTCGCTCATGGAGCGAATCAACCGGAGCAAAATAACTTTGCAATCTGGCTCGAAGGTTTTTAGCTTTACCCACGTAGAGCACTCGACGCTTCTCGTCAAAGAACCGATATACGCCGGGCCTTGTTGGAATCTCCGATGTCTTTGGCCTAAAAGACAGATCGTTGGCCATCTACTTCAGTATCTCCTTGAGGAAGGTCCCTGTAAAGCTTGCTTTGTTTTTGGCTACCTGCTCCGGAGTTCCTTCTGCAACGAGTTCGCCTCCCCTGAAGCCACCCTCCGGACCAAGATCAAGAATCCAGTCTGCCGATTTTATGACATCAAGATTGTGCTCAATCACAATCACGGTATTTCCCTTGTCAACTAAAGAATTTAGAACGAGCAGAAGCTTTCTAACATCCTCAAAGTGAAGTCCTGTAGTTGGCTCATCCAGCACATACACAGTTCTTCCGGTAGATCTCCTTTGCAGTTCTGTCGCCAACTTTACTCGTTGGGCTTCACCTCCCGAAAGCGTTGTCGCGGATTGACCTAACCGAACATATCCAAGGCCAACATCAACAATAGTAGTTAGATATCTTGAGATTGATGAGATCGCTTCAAAGAAGATGGCCGCTTCTTCTATAGGCATTTCGAGAACTTCCGAGATGGATTTACCTTTGTATTTCACCTGTAGGGTTTCTCTGTTGTATCTAGCACCATGGCAGGTTTCACACAATACATACACATCTGGAAGGAAATTCATTTCAATCTTTAAGGTTCCATCGCCGCTGCAAGCTTCACATCGACCACCTTTAACGTTGAAGGAGAACCTCCCTTGCTGATAACCGCGAGCTTTAGATTCAGAAGTTTCAGCAAAGAGTTTTCGGATGTGATCGAAGACACCAGTGTAGGTTGCTGGGTTTGATCTAGGGGTTCGACCTATTGGGTTTTGATCAACATGGACGACCTTATCCAGTTGTGTAAGACCCGTAATACGGGTGTGCTTACCGGCCACTAGCTTTGCGCCATTGAGTGAATTTGCCATTACGTTGTAAAGAATGTCGTTAACCAAAGTGGATTTGCCGGACCCACTTACTCCAGTGACGGCTATGAAGGCTCCTAGAGGAAAACTCACAGTCAGATTTTTTAGGTTATTTGCCTTTGCACCGACAACCGTGACCTGGCGTTTAGGATCGATCGCTCGTCGATTTTTGGGAAGAGCAATGCTTTTTCTTCCGGAAAGGTAATCGCCAGTTATTGATTCCTTGTTTGCTAAAAGTTCCTTGTATGGCCCCGAATGAACTACCCGGCCACCGTTACTTCCAGCTCCCGGACCAATGTCAATTACCCAGTCCGAAGTTCTTATAGTGTCCTCATCGTGCTCTACAACAACCAGTGTGTTTCCAAGTTCGCGCAATTTAATGAGAGTGTCTATGAGACGGCGGTTATCGCGTTGATGAAGGCCAATGGATGGTTCATCCAAAACATATAGAACGCCAGTTAGGCCTGAACCAATCTGGGTAGCCAATCTGATGCGCTGTGCTTCTCCGCCTGAAAGTGATCCAGCCGAGCGCTCAAGGGATAAATAGTCAAGGCCCACCGACATTAGAAAATCAAGACGCGCCCGAATTTCCCTCAATACCTGCGCCGCGATTTTCTCATCACGCTTTCCTAGTTTTAGTTTTGCAAAAAACTCGACGCAATCCCCTAGGCTCATGGCCGCGACAGAGGAAATTGAGGTCCCAGCAACCTTTATGGCCAGAACTTCAGGACGAAGCCTTGCTCCATCGCATGCGGGGCAAGGGATTTCACGAAGGAACCCCGCCCATCTTCCGCGTGAGTAATCGTTTTCAGACTCTAGGTATTTACGCTCGATGTAATTAAGCACGCCTTCGAAGCCAGTGGTGTAGCGAAGTTCTCGTCCATATCTGTTCTTCCACTTAACCTGAACATCAAAATCATTCCCGTGCAAAATTGCATACCGGACCTCCTCGGGAAGGTCCTGCCAGGGTGTCTTTAGTGAAAAATTTAGATCTTTGGCTAGGCCCTGCAACATCCTGGAGAAATAGTGAAAAAGCCCTTTACCCTGGGTGGACCAAGGAAGAATAACTCCTTCAAGAATTGAAGCCTCAACGTCGCCAATAACCAAATCGGCATCAACAGCCATTTTTGTGCCCAAACCGGAACACTCTTGGCAGGCCCCGAAAGGGGCATTGAATGAGAAGGTTCGAGGTTCGATCTCCGTTATTGCCAAGGCGTGATCGTTTGGACATGACATCTGTTCAGAGAAACTTCTCCTCGAATCTTTGCCCTTTCGGTCAACAAAGTCGATTGTGACCTTGCCACCAGCTAACTTGAGTGCCGTCTCAATAGAATCCGTTAGACGTCCGCTTATCCCAGCCTTGATCGCAAGACGATCGACAACGACAGCAATGTCGTGCTTGTACGACTTCTTGAGCGGCTTTGCCTCTGCTAAAGAAATCGTCTCCCCGTCCACCATCGCTCGGGCATAGCCTTGAGCGATAAGTTCTTTGAACAAGTCAACGAATTCACCCTTTTTCTGATCGACCAACTCAGCCAGCACTTGAAACTTTGTTCCCTCGTCATTCTCAAGAATTTGATCGACGATCTGCTGTGGTGTTTGCTTAACTATCTGCTCGCCACACTCAGAGCAAAATGGAACTCCAATTCGGGCCCACAATAACCTCAGATAGTCATGAATTTCAGTGATTGTTCCAACTGTAGATCTAGGGTTTCTGTTGGTTGACTTTTGGTCGATTGAAACAGCTGGGGAAAGACCTTCAATGAAATCGACATCCGGGCGGTCGACCTGACCTAAAAACTGCCTGGCATAGGCAGAAAGAGATTCGACGTACCTTCGTTGACCTTCAGCGAAGATGGTGTCAAAGGCGAGAGATGACTTCCCAGACCCAGATAGACCTGTAAACACCACGAGAGAGTTGCGTGGCATCTCAACAGTGATGTTCTGGAGGTTGTGAACTCTTGCCCCTTTAACGATAAGGAGATCTTTGGATTGGTCGGTCTGGGGATTCACGTATACCAGCCTAACCGTGCAGCGACCATCAACTTAGATGTGTCCGGCTTTCTTCATTTGCCGCAATTCGTGCTTGAGCTCCCCAATCTCATCTCGAAGTCTCGCTGCAAGCTCGAATTGAAGCTCCTTAGCGGCATGTCTCATTTGAGTATCAAGGTCAATTACCACCGCCATAATCTCATCCTCTGCCATTGCAGCAATCCCCCTTTTTGACCTGAGAGGAACTGCCAGCATTTTCCGGCCCTTTCCTTGACCAAACTCGGCGATTAGTTCGGCAGTGTCGATCTCTTCCCTTTCTAATTGATCGGTAATGTCAACAATCTTCTTCTGAAGGGGTTGCGGGTCAACACCCATTTTCTGGTTATAGGCGACTTGCTTGGCCCGTCTTCGCGTGGTCTCGTCGATGGCCTTCTTCATCGAGTCAGTCAGGTTGTCACCATACATGTGAACCTCACCGCCGATGTTTCGAGCAGCACGACCTATTGTTTGAACAAGAGAAGTTGCCGAACGAAGGAACCCTTCCTTGTCTGCATCAAGAATTGCTACCAGTGAGACCTCGGGCAAATCCAAGCCCTCACGTAGCAAATTGATGCCAACCAATACGTCATAAACACCCTGCCGCAGCTGCCGAAGTAGTTCAACTCGTTTTAGTGTGTCGACATCTGAATGCAAGTACCTTACTTTAACCCCAGCTTCTGATAGATAATCAGTGAGCTCCTCGGCCATCTTCTTGGTTAGTGTTGTGACCAACACCCTCTCCTGTTTTGCAGAACGGATCCGTATCTCTTCAAGTAGATCGTCGATTTGGCCCTTGGTTGGTTTCAAGATTATGGCTGGGTCAACCAGACCAGTTGGCCGAATGATCTGCTCCACTACGCCGTCTGCAGCGGCTAGTTCATACTTCCCTGGGGTAGCAGAAAGATATACAGTTTGACCGACCCTATTTTGAAATTCTGACCATTTGAGTGGCCTGTTGTCCATTGCACTGGGTAGTCTGAATCCGTGCTCAACAAGCGTTCGCTTGCGAGAAGCGTCACCTTCATACATCGCACCGATTTGCGGCACCGTTGCATGAGACTCATCAATTACGGTCAGGAAATCCTCGGGGAAGTAATCCAACAGACAAGAAGGAGGCTCCCCCTCGGCCCTGCCATCAATATGTCTCGAATAGTTCTCAATACCGGAACAAAATCCCAGCTCTCGAATCATCTCAAGATCAAAGTTTGTACGCATCTTGATCCGTTGGGCCTCAAGAAGTTTGCCCCGAGACTCAAACTCCCGCAGTCGCCCAGCTAGCTCATCTTCAATTGCCTCAATAGCTCTTCCCATCTGAGCTGGCGACGCGACATAGTGGCTTGCAGGAAAAATGGACACAGCATCAAGCTGCTTGATAACGTCCCCGGTGAGAGAATGCAGAGAATAGATTGCTTCAATCTCATCGCCAAAAAGCTCTACTCTGATGGCATATTCGTCGTACACCGGAATGATCTCAATGGTGTCCCCTTTGACTCGAAAGTTTCCCCTTGAAAAGTCAACATCGTTTCGTTGGTATTGCATGGATACAAATTTGCGTATCAAATCATCACGATCAATTGATTGACCAACCTGTAGCGGAATC
>CAZKQH010000008.1:0-7961 GCA_964554845.1 uncultured Rhodoluna sp.
CGCGGCCTCTAACTGCAGAACCACCGGCCGAGTCACCCTCGACGATATAGATTTCAGAAAGTGCTGGGTCACGGGAAGAGCAATCGCGAAGCTTTCCTGGCATTCCGCCGGATTCCAAAAGACCTTTTCTTCTGGTTGCTTCGCGGGCTTTTCGAGCGGCCATTCTGGCAGCTGCCGCTTGGATGGCTTTTCTCACAATTTCCTTGGCGGCTGGCGGGTTGCGCTCTAGCCAGTCGCCCAGTTTGTCATTCACGATTTTCTGGGTGAAGGTCTTGGCTTCGGTGTTTCCAAGTTTGGTTTTGGTCTGGCCTTCAAACTGAGGCTCGGAAAGCTTGATTGAAACAACAGCCGTTAGGCCTTCGCGGACGTCGTCACCGGAGAGGTTTTCGTCCTTTTCTTTCAGCAAGTTATTGGCCCTGGCGTACTTATTTAGTAGCGAGGTAATAGCTGTTCTGAAGCCCTCTTCGTGGGTTCCGCCCTCGTGGGTGTTGATGGTGTTGGCGTAGGTATGGACCGACTCGGTATAGGCGTTAGTCCACTGCATCGCGACCTCGATGGACATGTCCTTCTTCGAGGTTTCAGCCTCGAGGGAAATAATCTCGTCGTGAACTAGTTCGATTTTCTTGGATGCGTTTAGGAATTCGACGTAGTCAACAAGTCCGCGGGTGTACTTGTAGCTTTCGGTCTTACCGGTTCGCTCGTCGGTAATTGTAATTCCAAGGCCTTTGTTCAAAAAAGCCATCTGCTGGAATCGGGCACGCAGAATTTCGTAATCAAACTCGACAGTTTCAAAGATTGATCCGTCCGGTTTGAACTCGATTGTGGTTCCGGTATGGTCTACTTTTTTGCCCTTGGCTAAGGGCTTTTGGGGAACACCGATCTTGTATTCCTGGGTCCACAAAAAGCCATCTCTTGCAACTTCCACCTTCAAATCTGTGGAGAGTGCGTTCACAACAGAAGCACCAACACCGTGCAAACCACCGGAAACTGCGTAGCCACCGCCACCGAATTTTCCTCCGGCGTGAAGAACCGTTAGAACAACTTCAACCGCTGGTTTTTTCTCAACCGGGTGCAAATCAACTGGGATTCCACGGCCATTGTCGGTGACTTTGATCCAACCCTTTGGGGTTATAAAGACGTTGATGTCATCGCAGTGACCAGCGAGAGCTTCGTCGACAGAGTTGTCGACGATTTCATAAACCAGGTGGTGAAGACCACGGGGTCCGGTTGATCCGATATACATACCTGGGCGCTTGCGAACAGCTTCTAGTCCTTCAAGAACTTGAATACTGTCGGCGTCATAACCGGATTTGGTTTTTGGTTTCGAAGAGGTTTCTTTTTTTGCAGGGGTTTTCACTGCGGCGGGAGCGGGTTTGGAAGATTTGGTAGCGGGCTTTGTTGTTGGTTTAGCAACTGCCTTTACTGAAGAAGGCTTTGATTTCGGTGAATCTTTTTTAGCCGGCATGTTCTATTTGTGCTCCTTGTATTTCGCCTAGTTAGTTCCACATAACAGCGACTAGTCGACTTACATTGGGGTTGGCTAACTGGTTTTATTTTACCCCACGCGAAGCACTTAAAGATTCAGGCTGTGCAGTTACCCGTAGGTGTCTCTGGGTCCTCGACCCGGCACAGACCTAGGGCCTTTTTTCCAAGACGGCGCGTCGGGTCCCAGAAACGAAATGCTCTTAATTTCAAGCTCTGGAAAAGAGCTCCCAATTTTGTCCAAAATCTGGTTTTGCATTAAACGCAATTCTGTGGCCCAAGCGGTTGATTTGCATCGAATCGTAAGTTTGCCATTTGCAAGATTTTCGGGCTGGGTATTTTTAGCGTTTAAATCACCGACGATTTCTGCCCATCTAACAAAAAGCTCAGCTTCTTCCATTTGCGATTGCCAGCGAAAATCTTGCATCAAAGAATCAATTGAATTTGATGCTGAGATTGGATCGCGTCCGGCATCAAAGGGTTTTGAACGGTTTTTCTTCTTTTCGGTGATTCTCTTTTTATCTTTAGATACTCGCCCGGTGACCGCCTGTTTCATGGCGTAGTAAAAATCGACAGCAAAATTTTTATCTTCAGTCATTTGTTATCTCACCCGCAACAACACTAAACCTTTTCGCGCTGAGAGCCTCCGGCACATCTTCAATCACTGCGGCGGTGATGATTACCTGTTCGTTGCCTAAGACAAGCTCGGCGAGCTTGGCTCTTCTATCTGAATCGAGCTCGGCAAATACGTCATCGAGTATCAAGATCGGATCGCCGAGCCTTGATTCGGCTTTTAGAATTTCCAGCGATGCAAGACGTAGCGCCAGAGCGTAAGACCAGCTTTCGCCGTGCGATGCGTAGCCTTTTGCTGGCAAACTGCCAAGAATTAGAACCAAATCATCGCGGTGTGGGCCAACAAGCGTGATGCCTCGTTCAAGTTCTTTTAGTCTTGTTCTCTCGAGAGTTTCGCGGAACAATCCGGCTATTTGCTCGCGGTCGGTGGTTTCTAGATATTCGGCGCCTTTTGACTCTTCGGTTTCGGCCGCCGCTCCGGAAATTGAAGATTTGATAAACATCTTCGGTTCGTTGTTGCTTTTGGCAATTGCTTGGTAATTGGCGATTAGACCAGGTTCAAGTTTTTGAGCAATGCTCACACGGGCCGCGATTATTTCTGACCCCAGCGAAACCAGGGATTCATCCCAGGCCGAGAGTGTGGAAAGAGCACTGCCCTTGGTTCCAGTGGCCCTGGCGGATTTGAGCAAAGTATTGCGCTGTTTTAGAACTCGCTCATAGTCGGAATAAACGCCCAACATCCGGGGTGTGAACTGAATGATTAGCTGATCGATAAAGGCCCTGCGGTTGGTTGGATCGCGCTTTACGATATCAAGATCTTCGGGGGCAAAAATCACGGAATTCAAATAACCCAGAATGTCTTTAGGTTTAGCAACCGGCGATTTGTTCAGCCGGGCCCGGTTGGAAGAATCCGAGTTCAGCTCAAATTCCAACAGCAGTTCGCGTTCGTCGTGGGCAAGCTCTAGAGAAATGATGGCGGTTTCTGCACCCTGTTTGATTAGTGGGGTAAGGCCTGCCACGCGGTGAGAGCTTAGGCTTCCGAAAAAGTTGATTGCTTCGACGAGGTTGGTTTTGCCTTGGCCGTTAGAGCCGTGCAGTAAATTCACGCCGGGATAAAGCTCAAGGTCCGCGGTTTTATAATTTCGAAAGTTGGTGAGGCGAACCTTTTTCACATACACAGCGCTGTCGCTATCTCGCGGAAATTTCTTTTTTCTCAGCGGCGAATTTAGCGGCCAAGAAGATTTGGCTGCAGAAGATACATGTAGCTGTCGCTAGATTCTTTTTCTTTTGTTGAGTGGTTCGTGATTAAAACCGGTGATGGGCGATTTGGATTGTCACTGTTAGTAAAGCCGATCTTCACGTACTCGGTCTTTACCCCTGCTAGTCCGTCGATCAGGAATTGTGGCTTTAGAGAAACAACCATTTCCCCGCCAGTTAGCTGCACGTCAATTGACTCTGATGCTTGCGCGGTTTCGCCGCCTGCTGCTTCAAGGTTTAGCGCGGTTGGTGTGAAGGTGAATTTGATTGGGCTTTCGCGCTCAAGAACTAAAGAAACGCGCTTGGTTGAATCAAGAAGATCTTGGGTGTTTAGAACCGCGAAGTTTTCGATTTTTTCTGGAAAGAGTGTTTTCACCGCCGGAAAATTTCCCTTTATTAGGCGGGAAGTCACTGAGCGGTTGTTGGCTTTAAATGCAATCAGATCTTTTTCATCGGAAGGGTTGATTGAAATTGCGATGTCGCCCTGGTTTGCGAAGGTCTTTGCGATTTCCTGAAGAGTCTTTGCGGGGATAAGCGCGCTGGCTTCCCCGGCGTTTGATTTCCAAGCGATGTCTTGAACTGCGACGCGGTAGCGGTCTGTTGCGACAAGTGAGATGCTGTCTTTGGTGGTTTCCAATAAAACCGTTGTTAGAACCGGTGTGACGTCTTCACGTGAAGCTGCTACAGCAATTTGTGAAATAGCTGCTGAGAAATCTTCTCCAGAAACAGATCCTGTGGTTGCTGGAATTTCAGGAAGTGATGGGTATTCATCGATTGGCATGGTCAAAAGAGAAAACTTTGCAGATCCGCAATTCACTTGAACCTTTGAACCGTCGGTTGAAAAATCAACTGCTGCGTTAGGAAGTTTGCTAATGATTTCTGCCATTAGGCGTCCGGAAACCAGGACTCGTCCGGATTCTTCCACTTTTGCTGCAATTTCAACCTGGGCCGATGTGTCGTAATCAAAAACTGAAAGCCTCAAGGCATTGGCGTCAGCCTCGATCAAAATTCCACTCAGGATAGGCAATGTGGTTCTTTGGGGAAGTAATCTCACAGCAAATGAGACCGCTTCGTTTAGAACGTCTTTATTTACCTGAAATTTCAATTTTTTGCCTGTCTGTTTTGGGGTTTAATCTTGGCATAACTTAAGTTCCGTTTTTACCCAAAAGTTTTCCCTAAAGAGTTATAGACACTTAGAAAGCTAATTAAGTAATAACAACAGTAACCACTGTGGAATCTGTTGATAACCAACTACTTCCCAACAAACACCCCGAAACTACAATCGTGAAAGTTGTTTACACAGCTGTGTATAACTTTGTGTATAACCCGAGGTGTTGTGAGTGACAACGGGCCTGTGGCTTAGTTGCTAGCTGTGATTCCACAGAAATAAGTAGTTATCCACAGCTTATCCACGGGACTTTTGTTTTACCCGGTTCAAGATCTCGGTGACCTGGTTGTAAAGGCTTCTGCGCTCTTTCATAAGGTCGGTGACCTTTTTGTTGGCATACATAACGGTGGTGTGGTCCCGGTTGCCAAAAAGCTGCCCAATCTTGGGAAGGGACAGGTTTGTCTGCTCCCGGATTAGGTACATGGCAATTTGCCTAGCTTGGGCCACAGCCTGCTGGCGGGAGGAACCAAAAAGGTCATCAGCGCTGATCGAGTAGTACTTGGAAACCTCTCCGATTATGTCGTTCGGGACGATTATGGTCTCATCACCCAGTGGAACGATATCCTTCAAAACAGCGGTCACCAGGTTCATATCTACCGGGGTGCGGTTCAGGGCCGCAAAAGCAGTGACCCGAATCAGGGTTCCCTCGAGCTCGCGGATATTTGAGGCCACTCGGGCTGCCATATATTCAAGGATTTCGTCCGGAACCTTGATTTTCTCGTTTTCAGCCTTTTTCCTCAGAATGGCGATACGGGTTTCAAGTTCGGGAGCTTGGATGTCTGTGATCAGCCCCCACTCAAAGCGGGACAGCATGCGCTCCTCGAAGCCAGTTAGCTCCTTGGGTGGCAAATCAGAGGTGATCACCACCTGCTTGTTGTGGTCATGAAGGGTGTTGAAGGTGTGGAAAAAGGCCTCTTGGGTCTGGTCTTTACCCTGCAGGAACTGGATATCGTCAATCAGAAGGACGTCAATATCCCTATACTCGGCCTGAAAGAACGAGGTTCGGTTGTTCTGAATGGCATTAATAAAGTCGTTTGTGAATTCTTCCGAGGATACGTAGCGGACCTTGATTTTGGGGTAAAGATTCAGGGCGTAGTGGCCAATGGCGTGCAAAAGGTGGGTTTTTCCAAGACCTGAACCACCATAGATAAACAGTGGGTTATAGGCCTTGGCCGGGGTCTCAGAAACAGCAAAAGCCGCCGCGTGGGCAAAACGGTTGGATCCCCCGGTCACGAAGTTGTCGAAGTTGTATTTGGGGTTTAGGCGGGTATCAAACAAGACCCCAACCGCACCGGTTTTTCGAGGGTATTCCTCGTTCTTCAAAGAAGGGGCCGATCCGATTGGATAGACATTTTCCGGGGTCTCGGTGATCGAGGGGTCGGCCTCGATATCGGGGTTAACCACCACGGCAAAGTTTGTCGGGCCGCCCATAAGGGCGTTTTCTTGCAAGACCTCGAGGATGTCGCCGCGAATTCGCTGCTCCAACATCCCTCTGGTTAGGTCGTTCGGAACTTCAAGATAGAGGGTGTCGGCCAGGACACCTTTAGGCTCGACCAGGGTCAAAAAGCCCATCAACTGGGGGCTAAGAGACCCTTTTTCGGCAAGACGATCGATGACCGCACCCCACTGCTGGGTGATCTCATCGAGCTCGTTCATGAATTTCCCTCTGGGGTAAAAGATTAGTTTTCCACACCCCTTGCCCCAAGTTTACAAGCTGTGGAAAAGTCGGAAACCTCAACCGTTATTCAACTGAGTAACTGTGGAATATGCAAATTAAGTTGTGGACAAAAATCAAAAATCTTTTGACTCAAATTAGGTTCTTTTCGACTTGACCAAACACCCCCGAAGGCCCTAGATTTAGCTAGTTGAGCAGAAGTTGGAATCAACTGCCCAGTAAATACAAGGCCACTAGCCGACTGACCCGATTCCTCAATGATTTTCGGAGTGTAAACACATGAGCAAGCGCACTTTCCAGCCGAATAACCGTCGTCGTTCAAAGACACACGGCTTCCGCCTTCGCATGGCAACTCGCGCCGGTCGCGCAATTTTGGCCGCCCGTCGCCGCAAGGGCCGCAAAGAACTTTCGGCTTAAACTCCCCCATGCTCAATAGAGCAAACCGACTGGTTCGAGGGGACGATTTCCGGAAAGTAATGCGACAGGGAAAAAAACTCTCAACTAAGCACTTGGTCGGTTACCAGCTACTCGAAACCGAAAACCCCACCAGGTTTGGATTCGTAGTATCGAAAGCTTGCGGCGGAGCCGTCAAGCGAAACCAACTAAAAAGAAGGCTTCGAAGCATAGCTCGGGACAAGATAAGCCAGTTTCCAGCTGGTTCCCAGTTAGTGCTCAGACCCCTTCCAGGAAGCTCAGAACTTGAGTTTTCGGCCCTGGCATCCGATTTCGATCGGGTTTTAGGGCTCAAATGAAGACTTTGTGGACGATTTGGCTAGTTCCTAGGAACCTGGTCATTTTGTTTCTAAAGGGATATAGAAAGTTCATATCTCCGCTCTATGGGGATGTGTGCCGGTATTACCCGAGCTGCTCGGCATATGGCCTAGGCCAGATCCAGCAGCGAGGCGTGGTCGCGGGAAGCATTTGGACGATTCTTCGAATCTTCCGCTGCAACCCTTGGTCACAAGGAGGAATTGACCAGGTCAAAGACTCCGGCCAGAGGTTTGTAGTTTTGGAAAACGGCTTTGTTGCACCAAAGCCCCAGGAAAGGTAAGAAATGGACTTTCTGTTCCCCATCAAGTGGGTAATTGAGCTGATTTTGGTGGGTTTCCACTCCCTTTTCGGCTTCTTTGGCCTCTCCCCTGAATCCGGCATTAGCTGGGTGCTTTCGATCGTAGGGCTGGTTCTGGTAGTTCGATCCGCCCTAATCCCGCTGTTTGTCAAGCAAATCAAGTCTCAGCGCAACATGATGATTGTGCAGCCGGAACTACAAAAACTTCAGAAGAAATACAAGGGCAAAAACGATCGCGAATCCAGAGAGAAATTTGCCAAAGAGCAGATGGACCTTTACAAGAGAACCGGTTCGAACCCACTATCTTCCTGCCTTCCAATTCTGGTGCAGATACCTATCTTTATGGGCCTTTTCTTCACCCTGAACGACGCCCAGGCCAGAAAATCAGGCGTTGGCCCAATGAGCTCGGAGCTTGCTATCCAGTTCTCCGAAGCAACCCTGTTCGGGGCGAAGCTTTCTGAGACCTTCTTGACCGCAACCACCATCCAGGTCCAGGTTCTGGCCGGAATCATGGTGGTTTTGATGTCTGCCTCCCAGTTCATCACCCAGAAGCAGATCATCGCCAAAAACCAGAACCCAGCCGTTCAAAACAGCCAGTACATGCAGACCCAGAAAATCCTGCTTTACATATTTCCCCTAATTTTTGTGATTTCCGGTGTGACCTTCCCGATCGCCGTTATCACCTACTGGCTAACCTCTAACTTCTGGACCATGGGTCAGCAGTCCATTGTTATCCG
>CAZKQH010000008.1:7971-20878 GCA_964554845.1 uncultured Rhodoluna sp.
ATGGTTCCCCTGCATACCAGGCACGAATTGACCGCCTGGCCAAAAAGGGCAAGCTCCCGAAGGAGCTGCAGGAGAAACTGGACGCAGAAGCAGCCGCTAAGGCAGCCGCCGAGGCCGAGGAAAAGACCCAGCGCGAGCAGCCCAAGGGTAAAAACCGCGCTAAAAAAGACAACAAGAAAAAGAAGAAGTAGGTAGCCGAAGATGGCCGAACTAGAAGAAAGCAAAGACCGCACAGTAAAGCAGCTAGAAGAAGAGGGCGATGTTGCCGCTGACTACCTAGAGGAATTACTTGACATAACTGATTTGGACGGCGATATTGACATCGACGTTCGGGAAGGACGCGCCTACCTGGCCGTCACCGCAGGCAAAGGCTCCAACCTGGACCTAATCTCCCACCCGGACACTGTTGAAGCCCTTCAGGAGCTGACCCGTTTGGCCGTCCAGGTCAAGACCTCAAGCTACTCCAGGCTGATTCTGGATGTTGGCGGCTCCCGCCAGGCCAAGATCGACCAGCTGACCAAGGCCGTGTCCAAGTTCATCGAGAAGGTCAAGGACACCGGAGAGCCACAGCACTTGAAGCCAATGAGCTCGTATGAGCGCAAGTTGGCCCACGACCTGATCGGCGAAGCCGGCCTGCACTCAGAATCTGAGGGCGAAGGCCGCGATCGCCACATCGTCATCTCTAAACCTGAATAGTTTCACGTGAAACATTTCGAGGTCGAACCTGAGGCCGCCGAAGCGATCTTTGGTCCCCAAATCAAGCTAGCCAGGGCCTACGCCCACAAGCTGGCCCAAGACAGCGACGAATTAGGTCTTTTGGGGCCCAGAGAGCTAGACAAGATTTGGTCCAGGCATATCCTCAATTCAGCTGTGGTGGCAGAATTGGTGAAACCAGGGGAGCTAGTAGCCGATGTGGGCTCCGGAGCAGGACTTCCTGGAATTCCGATGGCAATCGCTGCTGCAGAAACCGATTTTGTCCTTATTGAACCCATGGATCGAAGGGCTAGCTGGCTCCAAGAGGTAGTCGACGAGCTGGATTTACCAAATGTCGAGGTGGTTCGAGCCAGGGCCGAAGAGGTCGAAGGTGGGCAGTTTGAAGTAGTCACGGCCAGGGCCGTGGCAGCACTAGATAAACTCCTTAGGCTTTGTGTACCACTTTTGAAACCAGGGGGCAGGGTTATTGCCCTGAAGGGGTCCAAGGCTCCGGAGGAGATCCTTCAGGCTCAGAAGTTACAAAAGAAGTTCAAAATTGAGAGTTTCGAGATCGTGGTTTGTGGGGAAAAGTTTTTGGCTGAGCCCACATCGGTGGTTGAAACTAGACTAGATTCTTCACAGGAGTAATAGATGTCAGAGCAGCCAGCAGAATCAACCTCGGTTACCAAACCGAGTGTTGTTGCGGGCCTGGGCTATCCAAACGGCCGAGACGAAAGTTCTCCACAACCTACCGGTTGGCTTGTGGATAACTCCGACATAAAGGAGGTTTCACGTGAAACATCCTGATGATTTAGCTGGAGATCTAGCCGATTTCACAGATACACCACTTGCTCGCGAGCTTGTGGAAAACTCTCGTCGTTTGGTCAATGTTGGGGCACAAACTGTATCAAAACCTTCGGTTACCCGAATAATTACAATTTCAAACCAAAAAGGTGGCGTGGGAAAGACCACAACTACCGTCAATCTAGCCTCTGCGCTGGCCGCCAAGGGATTACAAGTTCTTGTAATCGACCTTGACCCGCAAGGAAACGCATCGACAGCTTTGGGTATCGATCACCACGCGGATATCAAAAGCATATATGAAGTTTTAATTGACGATGTCCCAATTGAAAAAGTAGTCCAGATTTCTCCTGAGCGACCGGGCCTTACTTGTGTACCAGCAACCATCCACTTGGCAGGTGCCGAGATCGAATTAGTTTCACTGGTAGCTCGTGAGCAAAGACTTCGCACCGCAATCGAAACTTATTTGCAAACCACAATGAACCCACCGGATTATGTCTTGATTGACTGCCCGCCGAGCCTGGGGCTACTAACCGTGAACGCTTTTGTTGCAGCTAAAGAAGTTCTAATTCCGATTCAGTGTGAGTACTACGCTCTCGAAGGCCTTTCACAACTTACCCGTTCGATCGAAATGATCAGAAAACACCTGAACCCAGAACTTGAGCTATCAACAATTTTGCTGACCATGTATGACTCCAGAACCAAGTTGGCTTCCCAGGTTGCCGATGAAGTAAAGACACATTTCCCAACTCAGGTTTTGTCAACCATCATTCCAAGGTCGGTTCGCGTCTCCGAAGCACCAAGCTACGGCAAGACCGTTATTTCTTACGACCATTCTTCCCCCGGCGCAATCGCTTACATGGAAGCAGCAATCGAACTAGCAAGCAGAGGAGCAAAACGTGGCTGAGAAAAAAGGCGGACTCGGTCGAGGCATCGGATCACTAATTCCAACCTCAGAAAAAAACTCAGAGCGACCAGTTGATATTTTCTTTCCTGCCGGTGGAACCAAAGGCCCAACCCTTGCAACAGTTCCAGGTGCACGCTTTGGCCACCTTGATGTAAATGCCATTGCACCAAACGCCAAACAACCAAGAAGTGTTTTTGAACCAGAAGCATTTAAAGAACTTGTTCACTCGATTCGTGAGCTTGGAGTTTTGCAACCGATTGTTGTTCGCGAAAAATCTGAAGGCAAGTATGAACTGATCATGGGTGAGCGAAGGCTCCGCGCATCCAAAGAAGCAGGGCTAACAAAGATACCTGCGGTTATTCGTGAAACAGAAGATCAAAACATGTTGCGCGATGCGCTGCTAGAAAACTTGCACCGCAGCGATTTGAACCCTCTCGAAGAAGCAAGCGCATATTCTCAGCTGCTAGAAGATTTTGGAATTACTCAAGAACAACTCGCTGATCGCATCGGAAGATCTCGTCCGCAAATCACAAACACACTTCGACTTCTAAAACTTCCTGCCAGCGTGCAGCGTCAAGTTGCATCAGGAGTTTTATCAGCCGGTCACGCCCGGGCAATCCTGGGTGCAACCGATGCATCTCGAATGGAATACTTCGCAACCAAAACCATCAACGAAGGTTTGTCGGTTCGTTCCCTCGAAGAGCTAGTTGGCTTTGATAAGCCAGAGCCAAAAAAGCCAAAGATCAAACAGGGAACCAAGCAGGATCTTCTGAAAGAAATCGCCGATGGTTTGGGCGATCAACTAGATACCAAAGTCAAGATTGTTTTGGGCCGCAAGAAGGGCCAGCTCATGATTGATTTTGCAACAGTTGCAGATCTAAACCGTATCTTGGATCAGATCGGCTACAAGAAAAAGAATTAACCGCGACTTTTGAGAGCCGCTTGCGCAAGTAAGTAGTAAACATCACCCAGGGTTGAACCAGAAGCGATAATTGCCTGCGGCAACAAAGATGTTTCTGTTAGTCCTGGCAAAACATTCGCCTCTAAAAACCAGGGGACGCCTTTGGCGTCGACAATCATATCCACTCGGCATAGATGCCTAAGTCCCAGAGCTTCGTGAGCGGCGACGGCCATATTGGCAGCCTTGGTAGCAATTGATTTGGTGAGTCTGGCTGGTACAAAGTAATCGGTCTCGCCGGCGATGTATCGCTCTTCGAAACCGAAGTGTCCGGAACGCGGTTGAATTTCGACAGCTGGCAAAGCCACAGGCCCTGTTCCAGTATCGATAACGCCAACCGCTAGTTCGGTTCCTTCAACGAAGTCTTCGATGATTGCCACATCGCAATAAACATAGGCATCGATCATGGCTTGGTTCAGCTGTTCCTGCTTTTTGACAATCGTGACTCCTTGAGCTGAGCCTGAACGGGCTGGCTTTACAACAACCGGTAAAGCCATCGATTTTGTCACAAGTTTTAGAACCGAGTCCGCGTCAAGCTCCCTGAATGTTTCACGTGGCAGGGTAATCGAGCTTGGGGTTTGAATTCCGGCCCTGGAGGCCAAAATCTTGGCAACTGGCTTATCCCAGGCCAGCTTGGCTGATGCGCCGGTGGCGCCAACAAAGGCGATTCCGGTCAAAGACAGAATCTCACGCAGCGCGCCGTCTTCACCGCTGGCGCCGTGAAGCACCGGCCAGATCACATCAGGCTTGTCTTTTTTGAGGTTTTCTAAAAGCGAGTGGTCAGGCTCGTGCATGATTACCTGCGCGCCTTTTTCGGCCAGCGCATCGGCAACTCGGCGACCGGATTTCAAAGATATGTCGCGCTCGTGGGATATTCCGCCAGCCAGAACAACAATCTTTAGCTTGCCGGCTTGTTTGCTCGTTGGAGTCATGGCTTAGCCCTTCCCGAAGGTTTGTTGAAGATCGAGCTGTAGGTTGATCACGTTACTTAGGCGCTTGATGCCTAAATCTATGCGTTCTGGTGTTGGGTAGGAATAGCAGATACGAAGTTTGTTCTTTCCCTGACCGTCTCCATAGAACGCAGTTCCTGGCGTATAGGCAACCAGTTCTTTGACCGCCAGCGGAAGCATCGCCTTCGAGTCCATGCCTTCTGGCAAATCAACCCAGAGATAAAAACCACCATCAGGCTTAGTTGTTTTGAGAGTCGGAAGGTATTCCTTCATGGCCTTTAGAGCGGCGTCCTTACGCTGCTTGTAAACACCGCGGAAAGTATCGACCTGCTTTTGCCAATCGGCAGTGCCTAAGTACTCGGAGATCAACATCTGCGAAAAAGCACTCGGGCACAAAATCGCCGACTCTTGGGCCAGCACCAGTTTTTCCCTAATTGGGGGAGGAGCTAGAACATATCCCACTCGGAAACCCGGAACCAAGATCTTAGAAAAAGATCCAAGATAGATGACGTTGTCATCCATTGAGCGCAGCGCCTTCGGCGGCTTCTTGTCAAAATACAAAAGCCCGTATGGATTATCCTCAACGACCAAAATGTTGTTGCGCTTAGCAATGGCAAGAATTTCTGGCCTGCGCTTGGCAGAGAGTGTCACACCAGAAGGGTTTGCAAAGTTTGGAACCAAGTAAAGAAGTTTGATTTTCTTGTTTGCTTTTTTCAGCTTCGCAATTGCCTGTTCGAGCGCTTCAGGTGACATTCCATCGTTGTCTGTGTAAACGTGCTCGACTTCAGCAAGGTAGTGACGGAAGATTCCGAGTGCACCAACATATGATGGACCCTCAGCGATAACAACATCGCCTTCGTCCAAAAACAATCCGGCAAGCAGTTCGAGTCCATGCTGCGAGCCAGTTGTAATAACAAGGTCTTCAACGCTGGATTGAATTCCTTCGAGCGCCATGATGTCGTGGATTTGTCCACGCAGTGTGATATCTCCTTGGCCACCGCCATACTGCAGCGCCATGTCTCCCTTGGTCGACATGAGCTTTTCAAAGCTTTCGGTGATTAGTTCTTTTGGAAGCGAGGAAACATTTGGCATTCCACCAGCAAGAGAAACAACCTCTGGTCTTGAAACCACGGCAAATAAAGCTCGAACTTCAGAAACAGATAGGGAGCCCGCGCGCTTGGCATAGCTATCGATCCAATGATCGAATCTTTCGCCTGATTGTTTTGCCATGGCTCACTTTGGATTTTCGGGAAACAAGGTTTCCCACAATCTTAGCTAAGCCAGGAATGCAGCCAAATCTTCGACGATTGCATTCTTTGGTCTGGCTCCGACCATTTGCTTCGCAATTGTGCCGCCCTGGAAAACTGCCATCATCGGAATTCCGGTGACACCGTATTGCATCGCAAGTTGTGGCTCTTCGTCCACGTTTACTTTCACGATGTCAATCTTGTCTGCGTACTCGGTTGCGATCTCATCGAGAATCGGAGAGACCATGCGGCATGGACCGCACCATTCAGCCCAGAAATCAACCATCACTGGCTTCGGGTTATCAAGCACATCGGCTTGGAAAGACGCTGTGGTGACGGACTTGGCTGACATGGTTTCTCCTTAGGGTGGTGTCTCTAGTGTGAGGCGATGAAGTGTTCGGCGTCAAGGGCTGCAACACAACCAGACCCGGCTGCGGTGATGGCCTGACGATAGGTCGGGTCAATAACATCCCCACAAGCAAAGACACCTTCGATTGTGGTCTTTGAAGAACGTCCATCGACCTTGATGAATTTATCGCTCGTTAGCTCAAGCTGGTTTTCAACCAACCAGACACGGGGATCGTTTCCGATGGCAATAAATAGGCCATCTAGATCCATCTGAGACTCTTCACCGGTGACTGTGTCCTTGAGCTTGATACCGGTTAGCTTTGGATCTCCAAGAAGCTCTTCAACGCCCTTGTTCCAAATGAACTCGATCTTCGGATTAGCAAAAGCACGATCCTGCATGATCTTGGAAGCCTTCAAGCTATCGCGACGGTGAATTACATAAACCTTTGATGCGAACCGAGTCAGGAACAGCGCTTCTTCCATAGCCGAGTCGCCACCACCAACAACAGCGATTGTCTTTTCTCTAAAGAAGAAACCATCGCAGGTGGCACACCAGCTAACGCCGTGACCGGAGAGCGCTTTTTCGTTAGGCAGGCCTAGTTCGCGGTAAGCAGCACCGGTGGCCAAAATAACTGCCTTTGCCTCAAACACCTCGCCGTTGCCACATTTCACAATCTTTGGATTTGCCTTGAGGTCAACTTCCACAACGTCCTGCAGCAAAATCTCAGTGCCGAAGCTTTCGGCCTGCTCTTGGAATTTGGCCATCAGGTCAGGACCCATGAGTCCCCCTGGAAAACCCGGAAAGTTTTCAACTTCGGTGGTCTTCATTAGCTCGCCACCGGGCTCAACACTGGAAGCAATCATGAGTGGCTTTAGTCCTGCCCTGGCTGCATAGATAGCAGCGGTGTACCCGGCTGGACCGGATCCGATGATGATTACTTCGCGCATTTTCAATACTCCAAAACGGGCCTATAAATTCTTAGGCACTTAGCCAACAACCAAGCTTAGCGGCGCAGTATTCCAGCGATTCCGTCAAAGGCGGTGTCTATCTCTGGAACTTTCAGTAGCTTCAAGGTTGCCACGTAGGAAACAAGCATCAGCATTCCGGCGGTGAAAATAACCCCCACCGCACCAGCGATGGTGGATATGGCAAAGCTGTCCTCGCGAATGCCTCCTAGAAAAACAATGGAAGCGGTTCCAACCCAGAAGGTGACAAATCCAGCAACGATCACTCGAAGGGTTAGGGCATGGCCTTTAGGCGGTGCACCAATTTCACCGATTCTTCTTCGAAGAAGTAAGTACGCCGTCAAAGCCTGAATCAAGATGGTGAAGCTGGTTAGTCCCGCCAGGGACATAACTAGGAATTGTGATTCCATGTTGAAGAAAAGATAAATAGAACCTGCGATGTGAAAAGCGATTTGCACCGAGGTAAACACAAACGGTGTTCGAGTATCTTCCAGAGCGTAGAAAGCTCTTTGGAACATAAACACCATTCCAAAAGGAATCAAACCAAACATGGTTGCAAACAACACATTGCCGAGAGCTACCGTTGAGGCAAACTCCCCAACAAAAACTCTTGCTACCGGTAGCGAAAGAAGAATCAGAGCAATAGTAGAAAAGGTATTTACCAAAACAACTATGCGAAGCGATGAGCGCAAGTCAACCTTCATAAGATAGATTTGCTTTTTCTGAACGTGCTCACTCATTTTTGTAAAGTAAGCGGTTGCAACTGAAACTGTTACCACCGAGTGCGGAAGCATGAAAATCAACCAGGCAATAACCATCGCGGCAATCGATGCAATCGCAGGCCCATCACCACGGTCACTAACCGCACGCGAAGCGACAACGGTTTGAACCAGCCCACCGATTTGAGAAACCAAAACCATTGCTAGTGACCAACCGGCAGCTTTGATTGCAGGCCTTAGTCCAACACCGCGCCAGGAGAAGTTGAAAGAAAACTTAATTCCGATTCTTCTCCAGGCGACAAATAAAATCAGAGCCTGCGCCACAACACCGAGCGTTGCAGATCCGGCCAACAACGAGATCTCAGACTGCGTCCAGTCTTCAACGCGTCTTGAACCGGTTGGGTCAGCGCCAAAGATAACAAGAAAACCTATCCAACCCAAAAGCCCAACCAGGTTGCTAAGTACCGGCGCCCACATGTAAGGACCGAAGTAGCTTCTAGCATTTAGCACTTCGCCGAGCATTGAGTAGAGCCCATAGAAAAACAGCTGCGGTAAACACCAGTAGGCAAAGGCAGTTGCCAGTGCTAACTGGCCAGCAGACCAACCGGTTGTGTAGATGGATACTAAAAAGGGCGCCGCCAGTGTGGCGGCAACGGTGACCAAGAAGAACACCGTGATCGCCAAAGTCAAAAGCCTGTCGATGTACCCATGACCATCGTCGTCGTGGCTACGAGCTTTAACAATCTGTGGAACTAGAACTGCCGATAAAACACCACCGGCAATAATCGCGTAGACGTTGTTGGGTAGTTGGTTTGCAACACCAAAGGCATCGGCGGCATCTGTTGTAACTCCGATTGTTAGCGCCAAAACAACAGTTCTAATAAAGCCGAGAATTCGGGACGCTATCGTGCCACTGGCCATGATGATTGAAGATCTGGCAACGCCCATGAAAAATCCTTAAGAGGTTTTTCTTCGCCGCAGGGTTCTAATAACACCGATTGACATCAGCACCGCCACGAAGCTCAAAAACAACACTATTGCCGCAGTTTCGATATCTGGGTTAACGGTGAGATTTATCGGCACCCGACCCCCAAGCTCGCGACCAGATAGCGCCGTTAGCCAAGAAACCAGCACCACGTTGCCGCTACCAATTGCCCTGATTGGAAACTGTGCATTGACGGTTGTTCCAGCCGGAATCACAAGCTGCATGGTGGAATCTTCTACAACGAGCTTTGCTGAGCTTGATTTTAAATTCACAATCACTTGAACTTCACCCGCGAGGGTGTTGGTCACCGCAACCGGAAGAGAAGATTCACGAGAAACCAGGTTGATTCCGGAGCCCTTAACAATTGATACTGCGCCAGCGTCAGTTTCGGTGAGGGTTGCAGGCAGGGCAGGAGCTGCTGCTAAGACGGTGGAGGCGGCTACGGCAATGATCAGAATCAGGGCTATTTGCCTTATGTTCTTTTTCAACTTCGTGCCTCAATAAGTTCTATCGCCACTTTTGCAATCCGCTTTTCATTGCCATGAGAAAGCCTAGCCAGCAGCTCGGATACCCGCACCCACTCTAATTCGGAGGCTTCTTTGTGAGGGTCTTTGTCGAAGGAAAGTTCGCCGCCGGTTTGCTGCATCAAATACACATGGACCGTCTTGCTGATCTTTGATCCATCTTGGATGAACTGGTACTTCACCTCTCCAAGGTGCTCGATGATTTGCGCCTCTAGGCCAGTTTCTTCAAACACTTCCCGAATGGCTGCTTGCTCGCTGGTTTCGTCTTGCTCGAGGTGACCTTTTGGAATACACCACTCGAGTTTTCCACCGCGATTGAATCTGGCCATTAGAGCCACAAGAGTCGGATCGGACTTTGAAATCACAAATCCACCAGAAGATACCTCTGTGTAGTTTGATTTGGATTCCATTACACAATTCTACCGAACGAGAAAATCCCCATCTCGGCTTGCCCAAAGCCTCTAAAAAGGAGGGTGTGGCAAGCTGGTAGCGATGGAAACCGCCGACGCAATGAAAAACCTAGAGCAAGTGACTTCAACTGCTCTATTGGAAAAACTCGGGAAATTGTTTTCAGATGCCGGTTTCGAACTTGCACTAGTTGGCGGTCCAGTAAGAGATGCAATTCTCGGTCGCAGCGCACCGGATGTTGACCTAACAACCAATGCGACCCCTGACGAAATACTTGCCCTTATCAAAGGCAAAGTTGACACCCACTGGGAAATTGGAAAAGAGTTCGGAACCATTGGTGCCCGAATCGGCGACGATCAAATTGAAATCACAACTTATCGAACCGATGCCTACGATCCAGATTCTAGAAAACCAGAAGTACGCTTTGGCAAAGACCTAACCGAAGATCTAAAGCGCCGCGATTTCACCGTGAACTCAATGGCACTTCGCCTTCCTGAGAGAACCTTCGTTGATCCTTTTGGCGGCCTAAGAGACTTGATGGACCAGATTCTAAAAACCCCGGGTAAACCAGAAGACTCTTTTGGCGATGACCCGCTTCGTATGCTGCGCGGAGCACGCTTTGCTTCGCAGTTGGGTTTTGACATTGAACCAGAAACATTCGAAGCCATGCAGTCAATGCGGGAGCGCTTAAGCATCATCTCAGCTGAGCGAATTCAATCGGAACTGCAAAAACTTATGCTCGGCAAATATCCTCGCAGGGGACTAGAAGCACTAGTTGACTCAGGGTTAGCAGAGATTGTGTTGCCGGAGCTACCAGCACTGAAACTTGAAGTTGATGAACATCACCACCACAAGGATGTCTACGAGCACACCCTTCGAGTTGTTGAGCAAACAATCGACTACGAAAAGGATTACCAGCTCGAACCTGGTTTCACGCTGCGCTTTGCAGCGCTGCTGCACGATATAGGAAAACCGGCAACCAGAAAATTAGAGCCCGGCGGAGCGGTTAGTTTCTATCACCACGATGTGGTTGGGGCAAAGCTTGCCAAAAAGCGCATGAAGGAACTCAGATTCGATAACGACACCATCAAAGCAGTCTCACTTCTTATTGAGCTTCACCTGCGCTTTTTTGGATACAGCGATCAGGCTTGGACCGATGCCGCAATAAGAAGGTATGTTCGCGATGCTGGTGATCAGCTTGTAAGACTTCACATCCTTACCCGCGCCGATGTCACCACCAGAAACCAAAGAAAGGCTGACCTCTTATCTCACGCTTACGACGATCTGGAAGCGCGCATAGAAAAGGTGATGGAGCAAGAAGAACTAAACGCTATGCGCCCTGATCTAACCGGCGAGCAGATCATGGAAATCCTTGGAATTCCGGCAGGCCCCGGGGTTGGAAAAGCCTACAAATACCTTCTGGAGCTTCGAATTGAAAATGGCCCCTTGGGCCCGGAGGCCGCCAAAAAGGCCTTGCTTGAGTGGTGGCCGAGCAGCTAGAGTAGGGAAGTTGCCTAGAAAGTAGGCAGCAGATGTCATTTATACCCTCCTGTCATGGAACGTCCATGGCCGCTCTAGTCCAAAGGAGGTGGGTTAGCTATGCATCAGTACGAAGTAATGGTTATTCTCGACCCAACCGTCGAAGAAAAAACAGTACAACCATCCCTAGAAAAATTCCTCAACGTAATCACCACTGCTAAAGGCACTGTTGACACTTTGAGCATCTGGGGCAGACGCCGTTTGGCTTATGAAATCCAGAAAAAGTCCGAAGGTATCTACGCCGTCATCAACATGACAGCTCCTTCAGAAGCCGTTATCGAGCTTGACCGTCAGTTGAACCTTTCAGAAGCTGTCATGCGCACCAAGGTGCTACGCGCCGAGGACGTGCAGTTCTCAATCACCCCGATTGAGTACGTAGCTGAGAAGCCATCCGAGCGTCCTGCTCGCAAGGGCCCAAGAAAAGACTCTTCCGACAAGCCAGCTTCAAAGCCTGCAGCTGAGGCTGCTGAAGTAGCAGCGGAGTAATCATGGCCGGAGAAGTAACAATCACCGTAGTTGGCAACATTGCCGACGACCCAGAACTTCGTTACACCCAGGGTGGAGTAGCAGTTGCAAGCGTAAGAGTTGCATCTACTCCTCGCATGATGAACAAGCAGACCAATGCTTGGGAAGATGGCGAAACTGTTTGGGTTCGTTGCACCGCTTGGCGTGAACTTGCCGAGAACGTTGCACAGTCTTTGACCAAGGGTTCCCGCGTAGTTGTAACCGGTCGCCTAAAGGCTCCTTCTGCTTACACTGCTGCATCGGGTGAAGCTCGTGCTTCGCTAGAAGTTGAGATCGAAGAAATCGGTCCTTCTCTTCGCTATGCAACAGCTGCAGTTACCCGTCGTGCTCGCGAAGGCGGAAATGCACCTCAAGCCATGACTCAAGATCCTTGGGCCAACACCCCTGCAGCACCAGCTGCAGCAAAGGCCGATGACGGCTGGGCAAACCCGGGTGCACCTGCATCAGACGACACACCTTTTTAAAGTTTAGAAACTAGGAGAAAAACAAGATGGCTGGAAAAACCGACCCACGTCGTAAACCAACTCGTAACTCGAAGCTAGACAAACTAGCTCCAGTTAAATTCATGAAGGTCGGAATCATCGACTACAAGGATGTTGCAACACTGAGAAAGTTCATCTCAGACCGCGGAAAGATCCGCGCACGTCGCATCACCGGTGTTTCTGTTCAGGAACAGCGCCTCATCGCAACCGCAATCAAGAACGCACGCGAGATGGCACTTTTGCCATACGCCGGTGCTGGCCGCTAAGGAGAACCAGGAATATGTCAAAGATCATTCTCACTAACGAGGTCTCAGGACTTGGTTCAGCTGGCGACGTCGTTGAAGTTAAGAACGGCTACGCACGCAACTACTTGTTGCCCCGCGGCTTCGCTGTTATCTGGAGCAAGGGCGGCGAGAAGCAAGTTTCTTCTATCCGCCAAGCAAGAGATGCACGTCAGCTAGCAACTATCGAAGAGGCACAGACTCTCAAGGCTCGCCTGGAGGAAGCTTCAGTCAAGCTGACTGTGAAGGCTGGAGTTGGCGGACGCCTATTCGGCTCAGTCAAGACTGGCGACATCGCAGCAGCAGTTGCTGAAGCAGGCATCGGTTCCATAGACAAGCGCAAGGTTGAAATTCCAAACCCAATCCGCTCTGTTGGCGAATACCTAGCCACCGTGCGTCTGCACGGCGACATGGTTGCAACCATCAAGCTGAAGGTTGTTGCTAAGAAGTAAAAACCTTCAAAAAGCATTGAACTAAACCCCAGGCCATTGGTCTGGGGTTTAGTACTTTTCGGGTCCCAAAAGGTCACTTTTGGCAAGTTGTGGATAACCTGTGGTTAGCACCCTGTTTTTGG
>CAZKQH010000009.1:0-14024 GCA_964554845.1 uncultured Rhodoluna sp.
CAAAGGGCTTTACCGACTCTGGCTTCTGCTCAGCTACCCGCATAGCCACGTAACTTGCCCTCATGGCAACTACCGGATCTTCGTCGAGGAATAGTTTGTAAATCTCGGTCAAACCAGCAGGAGCTTTGAGCAACTTAGCGATTACTTGATCCGCATCTCCCACTGACGTTCTGGTTCCACCAGAAAGAACATCTTTTAGTTTCGGCATAATTCCCCTTTGAATCGAAGTTCCTTGTAAGCGGGTGCGAAACCCGCCGAAACAATATTCTCACCAAAGCCTTAGATTAGAAACATGTGCGGGCGCTTTGCGATGGAAGAAATCCTCAACGACATGGTCGCGGAGTTTGGTCTAAAGGGGCTTCCAAATAGAGAACTGCCCTTGGACTGGAACATCAAGCCCACACAGGATATTTACGTCATCAAGAACGAAACCCTAGAAATTTCATCCTGGGGTCTAATTGCTCCGTGGAGTAAGACGAATGCCGAAGCCCTGAAAAGCCAATCAATTGCAATTAACGCCAGATCTGAAACAGTTCATGAAAAGCCAACTTTTAGGAACGCTTTTCGAAAATCAAGGTGCCTGGTTCCCGCCAGTGGTTACTTCGAATGGGCAACTGAACTAGGCCGCTATAAACCAAGACAGCCAATCTATGTTTCTCGTGATGATGACAAGATGTTGGCATTTGCCGGCATTCAGGACCAGTGGGTGTCCCCTGAAGGTGAAGTCAAAAGCAGTGTTGCGATATTAACTAGGGAAGCGGTCGGCGAATTAGCAAAGGCTCACCATCGCATGCCAATGTTTTTACCCCGCGACCGCTGGGAAGCCTGGATGGATCCTGCATTGCAGGATGTAGACAAGCTTCGTTCACTGTTTGATAACTTCCAGCCCGATGCGAACCTACGATTTTGGCCAGTAGCGGATCTTGTGAACTCCATAAGAAATAGCGGACCTGAATTGATCGAAGCAATCGACCCTGTCCCGGAAACGCTTTTCTAGCGGAGAGAACAGCACCAACATCCCCTCCAGACAGGGCTATTCTTTTTCTCATGCGCAACCGCTGGATCCTGACTGTGTATCTAGCGTTATTTTTTGGCGTGGTGTCTTTTTACGACAGTTATAAAGAAAACACATTCCTGGTTATTGTGGCTGCCGCTATTATTTTGATTGCCGGATTGATTGCCTGGGTCTGGTCTATTCAGCCGAAAAAGGAAGACTAATGGCAGAAAAAGTAAAGGGACCAGCAAGTTACTTTCCATCCATCGAGGAAAAGTACGGCAAGCCAATGGAGTACTGGTTCAAGCAGCTAAAAAAGGTCAAAACCAAAACACATATGGAACAAGTGGCATTTCTAAAGACCGAACACGCGATGGGCCACGGCCATGCGAATGCGATTGTGGCCTACGTCAAGGCCAAGGCTGCCAAGTAACTAGTAGCGCTCTTCGCGCAGGATTTGAATGTCTGTCACCCAGCAACTAACTGCGTAGTGCGGGAAGTATTCAAGCTCTAGCTTTTCAACAATCTTTTGAACCGTAGGCTCATCGGCGATTATCTCGATTCGGATGTTGCCACCCTCAAGATCACCATTTCTTTGGTTCCTAGGTCCTGCGCCGTGGGCATCGGTGATTGTGTATCCCTTGGCACCAAGGGCAACGCAATCCCTAATTAGCCGAGGCTCGAGAGCCGCTTCGCAAACCACGGTCAATAGTTTTCTATCTGAATACTTCAAAACCCCAACCCTTCAACTAATCCCCCAACAGCAAACATAATCGGTATCCCAAAAATCAAATTGAACGGGAATGTGATTCCAAGCGATGCAGTCAGATAGATTCCTGGACTTGCCTCCGGCAAGGCCAACCTAACTGCAGCAGGAGCTGCAATATAAGAAGCTGAAGCCGCAAGTATTCCCAGTACAACCGAACCACCAAGACTCAAGCCCGTTAGCTCACCAACAACAACGCCCAATGTTCCAGCCAGCAGTGGGAAACCAAGACTAAATACCACTAGACCAATTCCCGCTTGTTTGACATCCGGCAACCGTCTTCCGGCAACAATTCCCATCTCGAGTAAGAACAGTGCGAGCACACCGGTGAACAAGCCACCAAAGAAAGGCTCTACCCGTTCGTATCCGGTAGCTCCAGTGATCAGTCCCAGGACTAATCCACCGGCTAAAAGAACTATCGACTTGGATGTGAGAATCTCTCTTAGAGACTCAGACCAGTTCAGCCCTCGGCCTAAGCCCCGACTTGCAAGCATCAAACCCACCACAATGCCTGGAATCTCTAGGATTGCCAGCAACGTTGTGACGAATCCTTCGTACTGAACTTCTTGTGAATCAAGAAAGATTAGAACCGCCGAGAAAGTGACAAGCGAAGTTGATCCATAGTGAGCTGCAAGCGCGCCTCGGTTGACAGCATCGAGCTTGGTTAGTTTCCCAACTATCCAAAACGCCAAGACCGGAATCACAATTCCTAAAGCAAGTGTTCCAAGGATGGGAAATGCAACTTCATTGAGATTGGCTTTGGAAAGGGCAACACCACCTTTAATACCTATTCCAAGGAGCAGATAGATAGATAAGCCCTGGTAGAGCGACTCGGGTAGTCGAAGATCGGACTTAACGGCAACCGCTATAAGCCCCAACACAAACGCCAGCACTGGAGGAGAGGTGGCGTTTGTGATGGCGGCATCAAGAAGCATTTTCTACTTCTTAGTCTTTCGGTAGATCTTCTCCAGTGAGCGCATCTCTTCTTCAGTTGCAAACTCGAAGACCTGCTTGTTGGGAACATCGACCGGGTGCGCACTTTGGCCTTTGGTTTTTATCAAAGAAGCAACAATCGAAACCGTAATCACAAAGATGATTACCCCTAGGGAGATAAGAGTTGGCATCTTGAAATCGATTGCAACATTGAGAAGCATCTTGATTCCAACCCACACCAAGATAAACGAAAGTCCAATCTTGAGGTATATGAATCGATGGATTAGATCGCCCAGCAGGAAGTACATCGCGCGAAGACCCAAGATCGCAAAGGCATTAGCCGTGAAAACCAAAAACGGCTCATCCGTGACAGCGAAGATTGCGGGGATGGAATCAACCGCAAAAATGATGTCTGTGAATTCAACTAGCGCAAGAACAATAAATAGCGGTGTTGCAAGCAACACTCCGCCAATTCGAACAAAGAACTTTTGACCGTAGTACTTATCGGTTGACTTGATGCTCTTTTTCACAAACTTCAAAAACTTCGACTTGGTGATATCCATGTGCTCGTTGCGCTTGATCATCATTTGGACTCCGGTCCAAATCAAGAATGCGGCGAAGATATACAAGATCCAACCAAAGCTATTGATTAGGCCATAGCCAAGCGCAATGAAGATTCCCCTGAATACCAAGGCACCAAGAACACCCAAGAACAACACCCTGTGCTGGTATTCGCGTGGAACAGAGAATGCGGCAAAGATCAGCGCCCAAACAAAGACGTTGTCAACCGCGAGGGATTTTTCAATCACGAAACCGGAGAAATACTGCTGTCCGAATTCGGCGCCGAACTCGAACCAGATATAAACTCCGAAGGCCAGACCCAGGGTTATCCAAAGCAGCGACCAACCGGCCGCTTCTTTGAATTCAATTACCTTGGCATGTCTGTGAGCAAATAAGTCGATGGCCAGCATCACCAGGATCAAACCCAGAACTGCAAACCAGAGCCAGAGCGGTACGTTCAATGTTCTCCTAAACTAGAAAAAGAATTCGTGAATCTTTATTCTAGTATAGGGATTGGGAAAAGCTAGCCTTTGCCTAGCTCCCCGAGTGCGGCAATTAGTTGACCCACGGTCTTTCCCTGGCTGGTTGCGTGCCGAAGCGGGGCCTTTTTATTAATCTCGTAATGGTTATTGCGGCCATCTTTGGTCTTTGAGACATAACCGCCTTCAACCAAATCATTGATCAGATTTACTACAGATCTCGAGGTGATACCGAGTATCTGAGCTAATTGGTCGATGGTGTAGTCGGGGTCCCGGTCTAGGGCAATAAGAACGTGTGCGTGGTGGCTTAGGAGTGTCCAGCTCTTGCTCATTTTGCTCCCTAGGGATCAGTCCTTGATACAAGTGTATTCAAGAAAACAAGTGCACTTAGTTTTCTTGCCAACCTAGCCCAGGAGCCAAGTCAGGATATATGTAGCGGGAATTGCGATTAGCGCACCGATGGTTAGCCCTTTATAGAGCTCACTCTTGGTCCTTGACGCCACCGCACCGCCGACAAACAAAACTAATAGCCATAAACCACTGAGCCAAAGCCCAACCATTTGCTCTCCTTACTGAAATTCTCCAAAAAACGATACTTGGCACATCAGGTAATTTGCTAGATCCCACGCTAGCGATTGTTCATTCTCCGACCATACTTATCCCATGACGATTTGCACAGTGTTAGCAACTTTCGAACCCAAGCCCGAATACCGCGATGAGATAAGAGCCTTGCTGATCGAGCAGGCTGCAATTGTTCGAACCGAGCCAGGGTGTGAGTACTACGATCTCTACGACCAGGTCAACGGCAACCTGGTCTTCGTTGAAGCTTGGAGTTCCAGGGAGCTTTGGATGATCCACAACGACGCTCCAACGGTAGCTGCAATCAATGCAGGTGTTGAGGGGAAGCTTCTAAAGCCTGTCTTGGTGCAGGAACTCTACGCAGCAAACTGATGCCTTTAGCCAAGCACTTGCCAGCTACTTTTGTAGAATTGGACTTTAGACCCACAGGGAGATAAAACATCATGACCGAGCAACCCCCACAAGAACCAAAGAAGAAATCCAAAGGCCTTCCCACCTGGGTCTGGTTTGTTGGAACCTTTGCAATCGTGAGCTTGCTTGGAAACGTTGTCTTCGGCGGCAATACCTGGATCACAACCGGCGTGAACTTTATCAATAACACCGTTGCGTCTTTGCAAGTTGAGAAAGACACTTCGAAGGATCCATTTTGTCTAACCGGTTCAATCTCGGCAATTGACAAAGAAAACGCAACTGCCGCTATCAATGAAGCCGATGCGCTAATTGGCACAACCACGGGTGCAATTGGTTACGCGTCCATGACCGAGGACGAAACCGAGAAATCAAACGCAATCGTCACCATCCAGGAATCTGCACCAACTTACAAGGCGCTTGGCGAAAGAATGCTTACCGCCAAAGCTTGCGACGATGCAACCTTTGCCTTCCTCATGGAGGATTTTGGTAACACCCTGGTCGAGATGAGTAAGAACTTTGAACAGTGGAGCTTGCAGGCCCTAACGGAAAAACCAGAATTGCTAAGTTCGGTTCCAACGCTTATTGAAACCGCGGTTATAAAGGCTCAGGCCCTAATCAAGTTCGTGGAGACGCTGGAGTAGCTTTTTCCAAGATCATTTGCTTATAGAGAGCAATTGTTTTTTTGCTGATCTCGCTTTGAAATAACCACTTATTATCTGCCAGGGTTTCGCGTCTTGTGGCACCTTCTGAAATTTCCTTGTTGGCTTTCTTGATTGTCTTTGTTAGGCCCTTGATAGTTCCGCTGTCGTCAAGCCAGTTGCTTCCCTTAGGCATCTCCGCCGAAATTTTGGAATCACAAAGAATTGTTGGTGTTCCGGTGGCAGCTGCCTCATAAACAGTGAGCCCTTGGGTTTCAAAACCAATGCTGGTTTGCATAACAACGTCGGCGTCGGCAAAGACCTGGAGAATTTCTCGGTGTGGTAGTTTGCCGTGGAATTTTACGCGCTTGGATAATCTCCTAGCCCGAACTAAATTCTTAGCTGCCCGCTCCAACGGACCAAAACCATAAACATCTAAAGTGGCCTTGCCCTTGGCTCTGGCGAATGCTTCTAGGGTTTGAAGCAGTCTCTTTTCGGGCTGCATTCGTCCTGCCCAGACAAAGTGAACGGGCTTTTGCGGGATCGGAGTATTGCGCTTGAGATTAGTTAGTAGCTCATCGTCCACCCCGTTGATTACTACATCAACCTCTTTAGCAACACCCCTGTCCTTCAGTAGTTTGGCGTAGTGAGACGAAGGCGCCAAAACCTTATCCATGTTGCGGTGAACAAAGGCCATGTACTCAAAAGCCGTAAAAACCTTGGGATAGTTTGCAATTTTTAGGAAGTGCGCATGCTGCCAGGTAAAAAACCTCAGCAACACAATCTTTAGGAGTTTACCAATTAGCTTGTTGGCCATCACATCTACGTTGGTGTGGGAAGTGTAAACAATAGGGAGGTTTCTTGATTTGGCAAGATCGATTGCCAAGCTGGCTGCCGCAAAATCCCCCTGGAGGTGAACTAGGTCAAAGTGCTGTGCCTCGTACTGACTCTGGCAAAACTTTGAAGCTTTGCGGAGCGACCAAACCACCGAATATTCCCGGCCCAAGGTTGGGTAGCTCGATGGAATGACTTTGATATCTGGGTCCTGGACCATTCGCTTGGACTTGGGGGCAAAGATCGTTACCTTTACGCCATTGCGGTTCAGGTACTTCTTTTGAAGCATGACCGAGGTTTGAACCCCACCCAGGGAATGCGGGTGCTGATCCATGAACAGTGCGATATGCAAAAAGGGCCTTTTTCTTGTCGGCGGCGAGTCGATAGCTAGATAAATCTACTCCCGAAGCGACTTAGAATCAGGCTATGACAATCAAAGACTTAGAACTGACAATGCTCAATGGTGAAAAGGCCAGCTTCGGCGATTTCGCCGACAAAGTTGTATTGGTAGTAAACGTCGCATCCCGCTGCGGGCTTGCTCCGCAGTACGAAGCGCTAGAAGCGATGCACAAGAAATATTCTGCCCGCGGCTTCACAGTCCTCGGCGTGCCATCAAATCAGTTTCTTCAGGAACTAGGTAAATCAGAAAAGATTGCCGAGTATTGCTCAACGACTTGGGGGGTCACTTTCCCGATGACAGAAAAAGTAAAAGTCAACGGCAAAAACGCTCACGAGCTATACAAGGAACTAACCAAAACTAAAGACAGCGTTGGACTCGCGGGTCCTGTTGCATGGAACTTTGAAAAGTTTCTAGTTTTGCCAAACGGAACAATTCACAGATTCCGTCCAACAGTTAAGCCTGATGCACCTGCAATCATCGAACTTATCGAAGCGAATCTGCCGCGCTAAAGCGCAAATCTAGATCTGTAGCTTTGAATAGTTGGCCGCATGCCAATCCCACATACCCCAACTAGTTTGTCGTCTCTGAAATATTCGAAGACACATTCACCAGATAGCTCACCGGCAACCAATTCACTTCTGTCCGCAAGATACGTCATACCAAATGCCAGGATGCTCATCTCGTATTGGTCAGACCAAAAAGAAGGCAGCGGAGCAAATGGCTCCGCTAGCACTTCTGCCACTGATTCCCCGATTAATTGCTTACCCAAAATCAAACCCGCTCGTTTTCCTGTTTCGGTTGGCAAGTTCCAATGCTCTACGCGACGAGGAATCTGGTCAAACAGTGGGTTAACGTAACGCGCAACATCGCCAACAGCAAAGACATTCTCAAACACAGCACCATCAGAAGAGAGTGCACGTAGTCCACTATCAACTAAAACACCATTAGAAATATCTATTCCACTTCCTTCAAGCCATTCGGTGTTAGGTAAAGAGCCAATTGCAACTACAACTAGATCTGCGTCGTAGATAACTCCTGAGTCGAGAATCACTCTTTCGACATGGCCATCCCCAATCAAGCCAAAAACCGAAGCGCCTTTGACAAACTCTGCCCCTTTTTGTTCGTGGCGCCGCCTAACTTCTTTACCGAGAGTTTCGCCAAGAGCCTCTTGCATGGGCTCATGAGTTCTTGCGACAACTCTGACTTCGCAGCCTGCTTTGATGGCGGTGGCGGCAACCTCACACCCAATAAATCCTGCGCCAAGAATCAACACCTTCACACCAGGCAAAAGTTGCTTTCGAAGTGCGACGGCATCATCAAAAGTTCTTAAGACATGAACACCCGTGATGCCATTGGCATCAACTGGAAGTGGCTTTGGTCGAAGGCCGGTGGCAATAACAAGTGCGCTGTATGAATGGCTGGTGCCCGACAGGTCGGTAACTTTCCGTTCCTTCGTGTCTAACGAGGCAGCGGCTTGTCCCAGCACCCATTCGATGTCAGATACCGAGTCTTTGATGGGAAAGTAAATCTCGTCAATCTCACCGGTTCCGCTAAGTAAGTCTTTTGAAAGCGGGGGTCTGTTGTATGGAAGGTATGGCTCATTGCCGATTAATTTGATGGGGCCTGAGTACCCGGCTTTGCGAAGACCTTCAGCGGAGCGAAGGCCGGCTAGTGAGCCACCAACAATTACTACCGGAGCGGACAAAATCGTTCGCTACTGAGCGACGCGAATAGCCTGCATCGGGCAGATATCAACTGCTGCCTCGACGTTGTCTCGTTCGCTGTCGTCAACTTCGGCCACGTATTCCAACTTGTCCTCGGCGTTCAACTTGAACACTGTTGGAGCTTCGAATACGCACTGTCCGTAGTGCTGACACTTAGTCATGTCGACTTCGACTTTGATCATTTACTTTTCCTCGATTCGTGACGGATAAAGGTCTTTAGATGGAGTTCTTATGCCGCGGAATTCCCAGTCGCCACCCATGGCGGTTGAAATCACTTCTTCGCTCTCAGTCGGCTGAGCTCCCACATCAGATCGGATTGGAGCAGGACCGTGAACAATCTTGTTGCTAAGGCGTCCAAGCCCCTCAACTTCGACCTCAACAACGTCTCCTGGCCGCACCGGTCTTGAGTTTGCTGGTGTGCCGGAGAAGATCATGTCCCCTGGAACCAGCGTGATGGTGCGCGCTAGGTCTGCAACAAGGTAGTTCATATCCCATTCCATGTTTTTGGTGTTGTCGTCTTGCTTTAGCTCACCATTTACATAGGTGCGAATGTACTTGTTGCGAAAGTCCCAGTCGGTGACCATTCCAGGTCCTACCGGAGCCAAGGTGTCAGCACCTTTTACTCGAAGCATGGAACCGGCGTCGGTATCTCTGAAATCGTGCAGACCATAGTCGTTACCGACTGAGTAGCCAGCAATGTATTGGCTTGCTTCATCAGGTGAAATGTTCTTGCAAGTTTTGCCGATAATGATCACGATTTCACCCTCGTAGTTCAACCACTTGCATCGCTCTGGTCGAACGACGTGTCCGTGGTGTGAATTCAAAGCTGTGATCGGCTTGTGAAAGTAAGTTGGGGCAGACGGCAACTTGGTCATGAATTCATCGGTGCGGGACTGGTAGTTCAAGTGAACAGCCAAGATCTTGGTTGGGTCGCTTGGTGCAAGGTGAATGGCGTCGTCGACGGCAACTTTTCTGCCATCAGCAGCTACTAATTCATTGCCAACTCGAAGTACCTGAACCGGTGCTCCTTCTAGCAGAATCCGACGATACTCAGTCACGCGAAAGAACCAAGTCCTTTGGTCTAGGGAAGCCACTTTCAGGTTCAGGGAAGTAAACGTGCACTTGTCCTGTTCCAATGGAGTTCTCGTAGTCGGAGTACATAATGCCCTTGGCGGTGTTGTCGCCCTCGCCAGTTGCACCAGCCATGGTCAACCAGTGGCTGAAGTTTGCCTCAGGCTTGAACTTCTTGAACTCATCCATGGTGTCCAGGATTCGAGCGTGGTCTCCCTGCTTCATCCACTCGATGCGCTCTAGATCTGCAAGGCGAGCACCTTCTGAATAGATGTGGCTTGGGTCGGAGGACTCGTGCTTACGAAGTTCTCGAAGCTTGTAGAAGGTATGAGACAGCGCACCTGAAGCCAGCAGTAGAACTTTACGATCGGTGTCACGAATTGCTTCACCAAGAGCACGACCGGCACGCAAGAAATCTTCCGCAGTTGCAGTTTGGCAAACAGAAATAGAAACCCACTTCTTGTCTAGGCCGCGACCCAGGTAGTGCCAGAGGTTCACAGTGGCATAGAAGATTGGAAGATGCGGATCGCTGATGGGCGTAATCCAGGTTCCATTCTTCTCGTCGTATTTGGCAGCGGCCATGGCAAGCTCTGGATCACCCTTGAATGCGTAAGGAACCTGAGACATGCCTCGAGGCAGTTCTTCGGAAGTGAATAGTCCAGAGCGTTCTGCTTGAGCGGTAATCACAAACTCAACTGTGGTAGCCCAGTGGCTGTCAAGAACAACTACTGTGTCGTAGTCCAGAGTCTCCATGACCTCCTTGCGGAATCTCTTTAGTCCCGGAACTAGCGAAATCTCCTTGCCCTCGTTTAGGTCATAACGAACCTTTTCGGGCAGCATAATTGTTGGCACGTGGGCCAAAATTGCGGCTCCAACTACTTTTCCCATTTCTATTCCTTCCATCCATTTGGTGAAATAACTGTGTTCTTTACATCTGCGTAGAAATCAAAAGACCAATTGCCGCCCTCGCGCCCGATTCCAGATTTCTTGGAACCTCCGAAGGGAGCCTTCAGGTCACGAACAAAGAAGCAGTTGATCCATATTGTTCCAGCAACCACCTCTGAAGCAATCCGTTTGGCATGTTCACGATTACCCGAAACAATCACTGCTGCCAAACCAAACTCGGTGCCGTTAGCCATTTCAATCAACTGTTGATCAGTTGAGAAGGTCTGCATGGTCAGGACCGGACCAAAGATCTCCGAGGTGACAATTTCGGAACCGACCGGAGGGTTGACAATCAGTGTTGGACTAAAGAACAGACCCCCCAGCTCACTGTTGGGCTCCCCGCCCATAACCACCTTGATGCCGTCTTTCTTTGCTCTATCCACGAATCCTTTGATGCGTTCGAAGTGCACAGGATGGATTTGCGGACCAATGTCGGTTTCAGGGTCTCTCGGATCGCCCTGCTTAAGCTTCGCGGCTCTTTCCAGGAACTTTTTGGAAAACTCATCGGCAACTAATTCGTGCACCAGCAAACGAGTTCCAGAAAGGCATACCTGACCTGCGTTGTCGTATTGCTCAACTGCTAGTTCAGCGGCCAAATCTAAGTCGGCATCTTCCAAAACAATAGTTGGGGATTTTCCACCCAGTTCAAAAGAAACCGGGGTTAGGTTATCGGCCGCGGCGTGAGCTATCTTCTTCGCCGTAGGAACCGAACCGGTGAATGAAATTCTTGAAATATCCGGATGGGAAACTAGAGCGTTTCCAACTTCAGCACCGAATCCTTGCACAACGTTGAATACCCCCGCTGGAATTCCTGCTTTCACCGTTAGGTCAGCAAAGAAGGATGCCGAAAGCGGAGTCCACTCAGCAGGCTTCAAAATCACAGTGTCTCCGGCAGCAAGGGCAGGACCAATCTTCCAGGTTGCAAGCATCAGCGGTGCATTCCAGGGAGTCACCAAAACTGCAACCCCGGAAGGATCCCAAGAGATGTTGTTGGTGTGACCGCGAGTTTCCCAGCTTTCGTGGCGAAGATCGTTGATGGCCCAATCGGCAAAGAACCTAAGGTTTAGTGCAACTCGGGGCATGACGCCTCGAATATGAGACCTAAGTAATGATCCGTTGTCTAACGTTTCGAGATTTGCTAGCTGCTCTAGATTTTCTTCGACCAACGCAGCTAGTCGATGAAGTAATTCACCGCGGCCCTTGGGTCCCAGCCTGGACCATTCGGGGAACGCTTTGCGAGCTGCCGCAACAGCTAGGTCAGCTTCACGCTGACCACCTTTTGAAATTCTGGCGAGCAGAGCGCCATCAATTGGAGAAAAATTGTCGAAGGTTTCAGATGAGGCAACGCGTTGGCCACCAATGAAGTGACGGGTGTCAACGGTAAGGCCCGCTAGTGTAACGGTGTCAGTCACAATTGCCCCTTCGCAATTCGTTCGGATACTAACAATACAATAAGGCACCCGACGCCCTTAGGCCAACAGGAAGTTTTGACGATCGGAAAAGAACCTAGTCCTGGGCCTCGGTAAAGGCGGTTATCTTCCTCAGGGCAACAGTCAATTCTCGCTTTTCGGCCTTGCTGAACCCACTCAAGACCTGTTGTTCGTGGGTGTTGAAATCAGGGAACAGCTTCTTCATAAGAGATCTACCCTTCGGGGTCAGGGTCACAATCACAAGACGCTTATCTCCGGTTCCGCGATCTCGTTTGAGGTATCCTTTGCCCTCAAGGGTTTGCAGTACGCCGGTGAGTGTCGCCTTAGAAAAGCCGCCTTCTTCTGCGATAACCCTGGTCTCGATTGGTTCCCAAATCCAAGACACCCACAGCACCACAAATCCAGTCCAGGAAAGCTCATGAGGCCCAAGGACAGTTCTTTCCAGGTAGTTTCTGGTGGCATTGGCGGCGCGAAAGATGTTGCTGATCGCAGCCATGGAGTCAAAATCCAAGGTCATTCCAGAGAGCTTGTTTTCGACCTGTCGCTCGGTCTCACCGAGGGTATGAGCTCCAGACATCAGCTTCTCCGATTCGTTTGTAAGGTACCTAACAATGACAATAGCCGAGCCTCAGGAACTATTCCCCCCTGACTTTCTAGATATTTGTCCTAAAGGCCCAGTGGAATGTGTAGATTATTAGCGTCCAAACAATCTCCAAAGAAGAGAGAGCTCAACGATGAGTTATAACTTTGCAGACTTAGACCTTTTCGAAAAGGGTGCCCCTTGGGAAGCCTTTGCCGAAGTAAGAGCCACTGGCAAACCACACTTTTCTGAAGAAGCAGCACCCAACCACGGCTTTTGGTCAATCATGGGTTACAGCGACATCGTTAAGGTCCTTAGAGACTCAGAGACTTTTACCTCAGAACGCTTCACAAATCTTGAAGAAGTTGATGCCGAGCAAGAGCAAGCTCGTAGATCACTTCTTGAAACTGATGGACTGCGTCACCGAGCACTCAGGCGAATGCTTCAAGGAGAGTTCACGCCGCAGGCGGTTAGCAAATACGAAACGTTTTTGAGAGGGCTAACGGCCACCACACTAGACAACGCGTTTGCCAAAGGGGAATTTGATTTTGTTGAAGACGTAAGTGCAGATTTCCCAATTCGCGTTCTTGCTCGAATACTAGACGTTCCCGACGAAGACACCGGTCAACTTATCGACTGGGGTAACCGCATGATTGGTAACACCGATCCCGAGCACGCTGATGTTTTGATGGAAGATCCAGAATCAGAAAAGTATCGTCTGGTTCCATTCAGATCCCCTGCAGCACTTGAGGTATTTGAGTATGGTCAGGCGTTAGCTGCCCAACGTCGCGGTAAAGGAAAGAAAGACCTGATCTCAGTTTTGGCTGACGGCGTTCCATCGGATGGAATTCCACTTTCAGAAAGAGACTTCAACACCAACTTCCTGTTGTTAGTCGTTGCTGGAAACGAAACCACCCGTCACACCATCTCCCACACCATGAACAACTTGATTAACAACCCAGATCAGTTAGCGCTTTTACAAGAAGATCCTTCACTTATCCCCTGGGCGGTCGAGGAGTTTTTGAGATTTGCATCACCGGTTTATCACTTCAGAAGAACCACCACCAAAGACGTCGAAATCAATGGCGTGAAGATCAAAGAAGGCCAAAAAGTATTACCTTGGTTTGCTTCGGGAAACAAAGACCCAGAGATGTTCAAAGATCCAAACAAAATGGATGTGACCAGAAATCCAAACGAACACATGACCTTTGGTCGCGGTGGCCCACACATGTGCCTAGGAAATGCTCTAGCTCGAATTGAAATGCGAGTGATGTTTGAGGATCTGATTTCTCGAATCGACCGCGTGGAGCTAACTGGGAACATCGATTACCTAAGGTCTAACTTCGTGCACGGCATAAAAAGAATGCCAGTCAAAGTTCACCTCAGATAAGCTTGGCAACTTTCGAAAGAAAATTATCAATTAGCAAAAAAGTTCTTTGCTTGGCAGCTTCTTCTTCGGCAACCGTTTGTCTCATCATGACTATCGGATCTTGACCGTCTTGCTGGACTTTCTTGTCCCCACCCCAGTCAAGCCATCCTTTTAGTCCGGCCGAATCAAGTTCGGGGTGGAATTGAACACCTAGAGATTTATTGACAACAAAGGCTTGAGAGGAAACTGGATTGCGTGCGATTTCTTTGACGCCATCAGGCAATACCCACTGGTCGTAGTGAAATTGAAA
>CAZKQH010000009.1:14034-15663 GCA_964554845.1 uncultured Rhodoluna sp.
CACGGACCATTTGAAATGAGTTCTGGTTCTTCCGACCAAATGTAAGTCCAACCAATTTCGGCCTTAGGTGATCTAGTTACCGAACCACCAAGCGCTCTGGCAATTAGCTGACCGCCGAAGCAAATGCCAAGCACAGGCTTGCCCGATTCAACAGCATTTTTTATCCATGCCAATTCCGGTTGAAGCCAGTTCCCAATGCAGTCATCGTCCCAGGCACCCCAAGGCGCCCCTAGGGGAATGATTAGGTCGTAGTTTTCTATATTTGGAAATTCGAATGCAACATTGGGAGACTCAAACTTGTCTTCAGGTACAACCAGCTGGGCCTCAATTTCAAAGCCGTGGTGGGCCAATCTTTGACCAACTGGGCCTAAGGGGCTTACGTGATCGTGTTGGATAAACAGCGCTTTCACAATCACACCCTCATGATTAAGGTTTAGAAAAATGGTTTCGAGCTGAAGCTAGTTGGCTTTAGTATATCTCATTAGATACCAAACGATTCAAGAAGTTCATCATTGCCACAAAGGAGTAGCAAATGGGTAGCTCACTAGAGTCTCTTCAAAAAGAACTCAAGTCCAAGAACATCGACGTGCTTAGAGTCATTTACTTGGATATTCTCGGCGTCATAAGAGCAAAAGACATGCTGGTATCCCAGCTAGGTCGCATAAATCACGGTGGCCCAGGCTTTTGTCAGGGCGTGTGGGTGACCACAACAGGTGGTGACGTTCTAGATGGGAACAATCTCGTCACTGACGGACTTGAAGACTTCGTATCTCAAGTGGTACCCGAGTCATGGCGCCCACTTCCCTGGGAACCCGGAGTGGCATACGCTGTTGCAGGAGCAAACAACCCAGACGGAAGCAAGAACCTACTCTCACCGCGAAACGTTTTGGAATCTGTTGTTGCAAAGTACCAAGAACTGGGACTTCACCCAATCGTTGGACCAGAGCTCGAGTTTTACATCGCAGAACAGGACGAGAACGGAAAGTACCGCAGGGCTATCGAACACAAGGGACAGGTTTACACTTCTGGATCTGTAGTTGACCCTAAGGGCACTTTCCTAAATCTTCTTCGTATGGTTGACCAAATGAACATCGGCGTTTTTGCAGGTAACCATGAATTCAGCCCATCCCAGTACGAGATTAACTTTTGGCACGGTCCAGCAGTAGATGCCGCTGACAGAACACTACTTTTCAAAACTGCAGTGAAAGAAGTTGTTGCTAGGGCCGGTCAGCACGCCACCTTCTGCGGTAAGCCATGGAGCGATGAGGGTGGAAGCGGATTCCATCTTCACTTCTCGGTGGAAGATGGCAAGGGCAAGAACCTAATGCATGATGGCGGCACAGGACTTAGCGAAGTTGGCCTCCAGATAATCGCCGGTATCACCAAGCACGCTGCTGCACTGACCGCAATTTGCAACCCAACAATCAACGCTTTCAAGAGACTCGGCCCCGACACCCTCGCACCTTACCGCGCGAACTGGGGATTCGATAACCGTTCAGCGATGGTTCGCATCCCGCCAGAGCACGGAGCCGGAACCAGGCTCGAAGTTCGAGTTGCTGATGGAGCTGCAAACCCATATCTGATGATTGCTGCAATTTTGGCCGCTGGTTTGGATGGAATCCAAAGCAA
>CAZKQH010000009.1:15673-16576 GCA_964554845.1 uncultured Rhodoluna sp.
TCCGATGAGCTTGGAAGCTGCGTTAGATGCTTTAGAAGCCGACACCGTACTTCGTGATTTGCTAGCGGGGCCTATTGTTGATGTCTTCCAAATCTTGAAGCGCGATGAAGTAAAGCGCTACAAAGAAGCTGTTTCTGATCCGAACACTCGCGAGACTACCGACTGGGAAGTCAAGGAGTACATGTCAGATTTCTAAAGTCAAAAGATTTTAGACGGTTGGATCTGAAAAGTCCGCAACCAAAGTTCCACCAGCGAAGGTGACTCCTAGTTCGCGGTAGTAACCTCCGAGGACTTTTTCAACAGGAAGAATTGAACCCAACTCGTCCCACTGCGAATCTCCAAGAACAATTTCGGCGTCACCACTCCAGGTCACACCAATTTCGGCATCGCTGGAACCAAGTGAAACAAGTTGGTCTAAAGAGTTACCTTTTCCTGGAGTAATCGAAGGCATCCAACGACTGTGCAACATTTTGTGACCGTTGACAAAACCATTGCTGTCAGAGGGCTGACGCAAAGTGACAATCGCACTTGCAAGTCTGTGATCGTATGCCGAAACACTCGCACCTAGCTTCGCGCCGGGTTCAAGCTTTGGTGTTGCCTGACCGTTGTTGAAAACTCGTGTGACTGCGATGCTTCCAAGTTTCTTTGGATAGCCTTGGAACCAACCTCGTGCAATTGCGAAATCCTTGGTGACCCAAATAGCAACACAACGTGAATATGTAACGTCCTTGTACTTGCAGCGAATCACGACGAAAGTTTCGAGATACTGCGATCGAATTGGATCTAGCAGCTCGGCCTTTGATGTTGAACAGGATTGCCAGTCGGCCCAAATGATTGCGACGCCCCCTGGCTGATCGTCCGCTAATTCCACGCCTTCTGGAAGCAGTGCAGCAACGTTCTTTG
>CAZKQH010000009.1:16586-20329 GCA_964554845.1 uncultured Rhodoluna sp.
CCCGAGTAAAGCCAGGGCATCTCGGGGATAATTGCGCTTTTGCCCGTTGGGGTTTTGGGGGCTAGAAATCCACGTAATTTGCTCATGGACAATAGGGTACTGAGTCATTCGGGTACAAACGAGGCATTTTTCAACATTTTTCTTGATGAAATATCCCCTTAGCGACTTGACCAAGGGGGCGATTAGGGCAAGATTAGTCATATCGTTTTGACACAAACGATTCTCCATTCAATGAAGAAGGGAGCCATATTTATGGCTAAAGAATCATCTACCTCGCTGCGCAAAGGCCGTCTTGGCGTAGCGGGAATCGTATTTTTCGTGGTGGCAGCTAGTGCCCCGCTGGTAGGAATGACCGGAGCTGTTCCGGTAGCCATGCTCCTAGGAAATGGAGCAGCCACCCCAGGTGCCTATCTTGCAGTTGGAATAACACTTCTGATTTTCTCAGTCGGTTATGCAGCTATGAGCCACAAGGTAACTAACGCCGGAGCATTCTTTGCCTACGTAGGAAAGGGCCTTGGCGTAAATGCCGGAGTCGGTTCGGCCTATGCATCGATTGTTGGATACGTAACTATCCAGCTGGCAATCTACGGATTCTTTGGATTGACTATGGGCTTGACCATGGCACAGTTCGGTGTGGATCTAGCTTGGTGGGTCTGGGCACTTATCGCCTGGCTACTTGTCACCGGTCTTTCACTTCTGAGCGTTGACATCGGAGCAAAAATTCTTGGTGTCCTACTTGCAGTTGAACTGCTATCGCTAATTGTGACCGCTGTTGCAATTTTTGCCAACGGTGGACCTGAAGGCGTAAACGTCGGAGCTTCATTTGACCTAGGACTGGTGTTTGCAGGCGGCTTTGCTGGAACTGCTGGAATTGCTTTGGCATTTGCATTCGCATCCTTCATCGGATTCGAAGCAACAGCAATCTATGGTGAAGAGTCTAAAAACCCTAAGCGCGATGTCCCTAGGGCTACCTACTGGGCAATTGGAATCATCAGCGGATTGTTCGCTGTGGTTTCATTCGCAATGGTTACCGGTATGGGTGCAGGCGCAATCATCGACCAGGTTGTTGAGCGCTCAAGCGGACTAGCCGATCCTTCTGCTGTTTTGTTCAGCTTGGCAGCGGAGTATGTCTCAGCTGAAATTGTTGTGGTTATGGCACTGCTTGTTGTCACCAGCTTGTTCGCCGGACTATTGGCGTTCCAGAATGCTGCTGCAAGGTACTTCTTTGCTATGGGCCGCGGTGGCGTTATGCCTTCAATGTTGAGCAGAACCAACGCTGCTGGCGCGCCACAAAATGGAGCAATCCTAACCTCAGTAATTGCAGCTGCAGTGATCATTGCATTTGCGGCAGCTGGGTTGGATCCATTCTTGAACCTGTTTAGCTGGATGAGTGGTGTTGCAGTTATCGCTGTGGTGGCCGTTGAGATTCTGGTTTCCATTGCAGTAATCGCCTTCTTCCAGAAGAACAGTGGCGGTAACCTTTGGAACTCAAAGATCGCACCTGGATTATCCATCGTGCTTCTTATCGCAGGGCTTTACATGCTTATGGCCCGCTTCAACTTGCTAGCTGGAACTGCTGCCGATGGAGTCGACCCATCGCTACCAGAGTCTGGCTGGGCATTGAGCGGACTTGGCTGGTTCCTAGTGTTGTCCCCATTCATTGCTTTCGTTATTGGCTTCGTGGTGTCTTCCACTAACAAGTCCAAAAACGCTGCACTGATCAAGGACTTCGCTTAGGAATAATCTGAAAACAATTAACTGGGGGCCAACTTAGTTTGGCCCCCAGTTAATTCCAGGAAGGATGATTGTGGACAAAGAATTTGACCTTGATGTCACATTTGAACAGCAAGCTGACGAGAAACTAATTGCTTCGCTGAGCCCTGAGCAATTGTCTAAACACATTCAGAATCTTCCTGCCGACTTAATAGCCGCTGCAACCGGAATTCTAATCGAGCACAAAACCTATTCCGATGTCTCGCAGGCGCTCGGCATTAGGCAGCAGGAGCTCGTTAGAGCCGTTCATCGCGCAAAGCTAATAATTAGCGAGTCCCAAAACTAAATTGACCAGGCAACACATTTGTCGAATTGGAATTCAAATCACCAATTGAAATATTTTCAGTTTCTAGCTCCAACCCCACCCTTACAGTCTGAGAGCCCAAAGTGAGCTACACACTTATCAACCCGGCAACCGAAGAGTCGATGGAAACCATCGAACACCTCGACGCCAAGCAAACCGATGAAGCAATCAAAAAAGCGGTCAAGGCCCAGGAAAAGTGGGCAGCACTAGCTCCTGCCGATCGCGCAATGCTGCTTAGGCGATTCGCGGCGGCAGTTGATGGAGATATCGAAAACCTAGCTCAATTGGAAGTTAGAAATTCTGGGCACCCGATTGATCAGGCGCACTACGAAGCTAAGAATGTTCGAGATGTTTTGAATTATTACGCCGGAGCACCAGAGCGACTAATCGGCAAACAAATCCCGGTAGCGGGCGGAATTGCAGTGACCTTCCACGAACCAATCGGTGTAGTTGGGATGATCACCCCGTGGAACTACCCAATGCCAATTGCAGGTTGGGGTTTAGCTCCTGCTCTTGCGGCGGGAAATGCCGTGGTACTAAAGCCTGCTGAGTGGACGCCGCTCACCTCGATGCGCTTAGCGGAGCTCGGCCTAGAAGCAGGATTACCTGAGAACTTGTTCCAGGTTCTCAATGGCAAAGGAACCGTTGTAGGGGAACGGCTAGTTTCCAACGAAAAGGTTGGAAAGATTGTTTTCACTGGTTCCACTTCGGTTGGAAAGCACATCATGCGTGGCGCCGCCGATCAAATCAAACGCGTAACTCTAGAACTTGGAGGGAAAAGCGCCAACATCGTATTTGAAGACGCTGATGTTGTTAAGGCTGCAACTACCGCCCCATATGCCGTCTTTGAAAATGCCGGACAGGACTGCTGCGCGAGATCCCGAATTTTGGTTCAGAAGACGGTCTACGAAAAGTTTATGGAAGCGTTAGAGCCGGTGGTAAAGGCAGTCAAGGTGGGAGACCCAACTCTTAGTGGAACTGAAGTTGGACCTTTGGTTAGCAAAGCGCACCGTGAGAACGTCAGTAGTTTCCTCGATGGAGCCAATGTAGCATTTCGTGGCAGTGCCCCAACTGGTAAAGGCTTTTGGTTTGCTCCAACTGTTGTTGTGGCGAAGAGCCCGAGCGACAAATGTATGGCAGAGGAAATCTTCGGCCCGGTTGTGACCGTTTATCAATTCGAAACAGAAGCCGAGGCAATCGAACTTGCCAATGGAACAGAGTACGGATTATCTGGATCGATTTGGACGAGAGATATGGGTCGCGGCATCCGAGTTTCAAGAGCAGTTCAAAGTGGGAATCTTTCTGTGAACTCTCACTCGTCCCTGAGGTATACAACACCATTCGGTGGAATGAAACAGTCAGGAATGGGTCGAGAACTAGGACCAGACGCCCCGATTCACTTCACAGAAGAAAAGGTAGTTTTCTTCAATTCAGAAAGCTAGTGCAAATAAGCGCTAGCGACTTTGGTAGCCGCTAGCTATTTCAAGAACCGCCGTAGCTCCCAGTCGAACCGTTCTACCATCGGCGCTATCTGCAAGAGCATCTATCTCTGTTATGTCAACTGAAACAACCGCCAAAGCTTTTCCAACTAGAAACGCAAACTGGCGAAGCTCATCCGCGCTGATTCCACCAGGTGCTGCAGCAGGACAAGCTGGAACAAATGCTC
>CAZKQH010000010.1:0-20037 GCA_964554845.1 uncultured Rhodoluna sp.
CGCGTGGACCAGAACTACGAATCCAGATGGCACACCAGGTCAGTGGTATCTACACATCTTTGATTCATCTCAGCCTGATTTCAACTGGGAGAACCCAAAGGTCACCGAGCTATTCGAAGACATCCTGAGCTTCTGGCTCGATAAAGGCGTCGATGGTTTCCGCATTGACGTAGCCCACGGACTAGTCAAGGAAGTTGGACTTCCTGATGTGCAAGCTGGGGCAACTCACGTTGTCGACCAGACCGAGCACCCGTTTTGGGGTCAAGAAGGTGTACATGAGATCATTCGCGGCTGGCGCAGGCTACTAAATCGCTACGGCGATCGTGCGATGTGTGCCGAGGCTTGGGTGCTTCCACTTTCCCGCATGGCCAAGTGGGTTAGAGAAGATGAGTACCACCAGACTTTTAATTTTGGCTACCTCGAAACCCCTTGGGAAAAAAATGCACTAGAGAAAGTTGTCGCTGAATCACTGCGCGAGTTTGGAAAAGTAGGAGCACCTTCTACTTGGGTGCTTTCCAACCACGACACAATTCGTCACACCTCCAAGTACGGTGTTCCATCCATTCCGCTTCACGGCCAGGGTATCGGTCCTGACAACGAGCAGCCTGATGAAGCAATTGGCTTAAGAAAAGCCCGGGCTGCGTCAGCTTTCATGCTTGGACTTCCAGGTGGGGCATATATCTACCAGGGTGAAGAACTAGGCCTTCCAGAGCACACCATGCTTGAAGGCAAATACCGTCAAGACCCGATCTGGTTTAGAACCAATGGAGAAATTGTCGGCCGCGATGGTTGTCGCGTTCCGCTTCCTTGGGAAGCTAACGGCGGACCATCTTTTGGTTTCAACACAACCGGCAAATCTTGGCTGCCTGCCCCGGCAAGCTTCAAAAGATACGCTCGCGACGTCCAAGAAGGAGTTGCTGGATCAACTCTTGAGCTTTACAAAAGACTGATCAAAGAGCGCAAAGAGTTTGCTCTTGGTTCTGGCGAGTTTCGTTTTGCCCCGGAGTATTCATCAGATTCAACCCTCGCTTACATCAACAACGGTGTCCTTGTGATTTCCAACTTCGGTCCAGATTCAGTCAATGTACCTGCCGGAAAACTTCTTGTGACCACCCAGCACGATCTAACCGTTGAAGGTGTCCTGGAGCACGACCAGACAGCATGGATCAAGCTATAGAGCTTCATAGAGCTACCCCAGGTTCTGAGTGGTGGCGATCTGGTGTTATCTATCAGATCTATCCGCGCTCTTTTGCTGACGCTAATGGTGATGGCATTGGAGACCTAAAAGGTATCGAGCAAAAGCTCGATTCATTAGCTGCGCTTGGAATTGATGCAGTTTGGCTTTCACCTTTTTTCAAATCTCCTCAAAAAGATGGCGGCTACGATGTAGCCGACTACAACGATGTTGATCCGCTTTTTGGAACACTTCAAGACTTTGATTCGATGCTTGCAAAAGCTCACTCACTGGGGCTACGAGTGATGATTGACCTCGTTCCAAACCACACTTCCGATCAACACCGGTGGTTCCAAAAGGCCCTGTCTTCTGAGCTTGGTTCACCTGAGCGTGAGTTCTATCACTTCAAAGATGGCTTGGGTGAAAATGGCGAGCTCCCGCCAAATAACTGGGTTTCAATGTTTGGCGGTCCTGCCTGGACCAGGGTCACAGAAAAAGATGGAACACCAGGTCAGTGGTACGTGCATTTGTTTGATTCTTCCCAGCCGGATTTGAACTGGAGCAACGACAAGGTTCAAGAAGCATTCGAAGAGATACTCAGATTTTGGCTTGATAGAGGCGTCGATGGTTTCCGTGTTGATCAGCCGCACGCGATGGCAAAAGCAAAGGGCCTGCCTGATCACCCCTATGTTGCCGAAGCGGGTGCTGGCTTTATTGAGGGGCGCGAAAATCCGCCGATGTGGTTTCAGGAGGAAGTCCACCCGATCTTTAGACGCTGGCGTCAGATATTAGAAAGCTACGAGGGCGATCGTGCGATGTGCGGTGAAGCTTATGTCTATCCCCTTTCGTTGATGGCTCAGTGGGTAAGACCCGATGAGTTTCACCAGACTTTTAATTTCCGCTTTCTAGATGCCGGTTGGGAACCGAGCAAGCTTTTCGATGCCATCAACGAATCCTTCGAAGCCTTCGATGGTGTTGGTGCTCCTTCTACGTGGGTACTAAACAATCACGACGTCATGAGACATCGCTCGCGCTTTGGTGGAAGCTACGGCCGCACCACAGCCTCCGATGGAGTAGGTCCTAAACAACCGCAGCCAGATAACGAACTGGGTCTCAAGATTGCTAAAGGTGCAACGTTGTTTATGCTCGGTCTCCCCGGAGCAAGCTACCTCTACCAGGGCGAAGAACTGGGTCTACCCGAACACACCACCCTCGAGGACAAATTCCGTCAGGATCCAACTTTTGCTAGAACAAATGGTACAAGAGTCGGACGCGACGGTTGTCGCGTTCCGCTTCCTTGGGATCAATCTTCTGACTCAAGTGGATTTAGTGAAACAGGTAAAGCATGGCTGCCGCAACCAGAGAGCTATCGGGAGCTTGCTAGATCAATTCAAGAAGGAGATGCGTCTTCGACGCTTGCTTTCTATAAGAACGCACTGGCGCTAAGAAAAGATTTTGCTCTTGGTGAAGGTTCGTTTGCTTGGGTTACTGGTCACACCGGACCCGAGTCGTTGGCTTATGAGAATTCTGGAATTCGTGTGATTTACAACTTCGGTAAAAATCCAATTGATCTTGGAAATTCCCCAGTGATGATTTCAAGCCAGCCGCTAAATGGCGGCCAGCTTGAAACCAACAATTGCGTTTGGGTTAGGACTTAGCCTTTTTGTGATTTGGCCACCAGAAGTATTTTCCGGTTATGAATGCAAGAGAAGGAACAATCACAGTTCTAACCAGCAAGGTATCTAGCAGTACACCAATACCCACGATGATTCCAATCTGGTAAAGCGCAATCAGCGGCAGCACTCCAAGAACTGCGAACACAGCAGCTAGCAAGATACCGGCGCTTGTGATCACACCGCCTGTTGAAGCAAGAGCCTTGATCATTCCTTCTTTGAGTCCGAGCTTCTCTGATTCTTCCTTGGCACGGGTGACAAGGAAGATGTTGTAGTCAATACCAAGTGCGACCAGGAACAAGAAGCTAAATAGGAATACCGATAGGTCAAGTGCCGGCAATCCAAACACGTTCACAAATAGCAACCAGGCTGCTCCGATAGCGGAGAAGAACGATGCCACAACTGTAAGTAGCAACAAAATTGGAGCTACCAGTGAGCGAAGTAGCAACACCAGAACTAGGAACACCAGAATCAAAATCAACGGGATTACCGTTAGTTGGTCTGACGCGTAGGTGTCCTTGACATCCAGTCGCTGGGCGTCCAAACCTCCAACAAGGGCTCCTGCTCCTTCGATGCCTCCGAGTTCAGCTCGAAGCGCTCGAATTGTTTCGTAGGCAGCTTCGGATTGGGATTCGGCATCCATCACAACATCGATCTTTGTAATTTCAGAGTTTGAGTCGCCGATGGTTACTTCAGCAACACCGGACACTGACTTGGCTGCAGCTGCAACCTCATCCTCATAGCCGTTGTTGACAATCACAATTGCAGGCGATGTGGCACCGGCTGGAAAAGCTTCAGCTAAAACATCCTGACCAACAGCTGCCTCAGGGGCAACGCGGAACTGCTCGGTTGAAGAAAGACCAACCTTGATACCGGTAGCTCCGAAGCTCAGTATGGCCAGGATGATAAATCCTGCGATTGAGACAATCACTGGTCGCTTGCTTACGCCGCGGCCGAGCTTGGCCCAAAGACCCTTATCTGACTTGTTCACGCCACCAAATTTTGGAATAAACGGCCAGAACAAACCTCTTCCAAAGACAACTAGCGCTGCTGGCAAAACCACAAGGGCTGAGAACATAGCCATCACGATTCCACCTGCAACTACAAGCCCAAGTGTTTTGTTACCGCCTAGTTCTGCAAACAGAAGCGTTAGCAGGGCTAGAGCAACTGTTCCACCGGAAGCGATAATCGCTGGGGATACGCCACGAAGCGCCTTGTTCATTGCTACGTGACGATCTTCGCTCAGCAGTAGCTCTTCTCGATAGCGAGCTATCAGTAGAAGTGCGTAGTTGGTACCGGCACCGAATACCAGGACCGACAAAATTCCAGTGATGGATCCATCAGCTGGTACGCCAAGGAAGATAGTGGCTAACTGAGGAGCAAGCTGAGCTGCCATACCATCGGCAACACCGATGACAATAAGTGGTACCAGCCACAAAACCGGAGAGCGGTAAGTAATCAGCAGTAGCACGGCAACGATAATCACGGTTGCCAAAAGTAGTGTGAAGTTTGCCCCGGCAAATACGCCAGAGATGTCAACCTGGAAGCCTTCTGGACCAGTGATGTAGACCTCGAGGCCTGCTGGCATGTCTTCTTTCGAAATCGCGCGCATTTCCGCCATACGTTCATTCCGCTCGGCGTTTTCTTCAATCTCATCCAGCGGAACTGTGATTACGGCAACCTTGCCATCATCAGAAATCTGAGCTGGCGGAACAAAAGCCTCGCCGTTTAGTTCGCCCGAGGTGAAGTCAAGGAATTTATCTCCTGCGCCATCGACAAAACCCTGCGCCATTGGGTCAAAGGTTCCGGTGATCCATAGCTTCTGGTCTTCAGTCAGTTCAGTCTCGGATGCGTAAACAACAACGGCAACAGTGCCGTCGGTTCCAGGAAGATCTTCAAGGGCCTTGGTGACAAGAACTGTTTCATTGTCCGCTGGCAAGCCATCAGTTGGAGATGTGTCCGACTCTGGGGCACTCAAGGGACCAAATGCCAGTCCGGCAAAGATCAGTCCGATAAGAAGTGTGACCCAAGCTGTTTTGCGGCCAGTGATGAATGAGGTTATTGCGTTCAAGATTAATCCTTTGATTTTGGGGGCAGTGTTTATTGTCCCACTAAGGGAATCAAATTAATCCAGTTTCCTGAGTTGGTTTTTTTTGAAAAACTGAAGATTTAGGCTTTTGACTGGTTGCTCGGACCGGTTGCCGCGTGGGCCGCAGCAATAGCCTTCTTACCCGAGGGCAATAAGACCGCTACTACAGCAATCAGCACAGTTGCCGCACCTGTAACGATTAGCAGCAGTTCAACTGAAACTACGTCGGCAAGGGGTCCCAGAACCACCATTCCCAGTGGCATGGCTACCGCCATCACAATTCCGAGGAAACCAAAAACTCTTCCCTGTCTCTCAGGTTCTACTGTTTCTTGCAGCATTGTGCTTGCAGATGTTGAGAATGCGGGAACGGCAAGACCAATGAAGAAGAACAGGCTGTAGAAAATGATTAGGTTTGTTGTAAACCCCATTCCAATTGCCAAAACTCCGAATGCAATCGAGGTCCCGATGATTGCGCCAATTCTGTTGATCTTGGCAGCAAAGATGGCCATAAGTGCGCCACCGATCACCATTCCAATTCCGAAGGAAAGTTCTAGAACCGTCAACATCCAAACTTCAGAGCCAAAGTTTCTAACCAGCATCAGTGGTGAAAGGTTTGAAGGAGCAACAATGAGTAAGAATATGATGGCGAAGATTGCCATAACCCATCTGACTAAATCGTGAGTGAAGATGTAGTGCATCCCCTCACGAAGATCTGTGAAGTAAGAGGGCTTAGCTGCGCTAGATACCCGCTCTAAGGTTGGAACAGCGATTGTTGCAAGTAGTGCGATTCCAATGATTGCGGTGACGACATCGATAATCAAAATCGCTTGTAGTGACATCGTCGCGTAGACCGCTGCCGCAGCAACTGGAGCGAGCAAAGTCAAAGAAGAATTGATGCTGCTGTTTAGCCCGTTGACCTGCATCAACCTATCCTTTGGAACAATCTGTGGCACTAAAGCCGAGATGGCCGGCATTTGAACACCAGCCCCAGCGGATCTAACAGCCATCACTAAGAAAACTAACCAAAGATCGTCGATGCCCGAAAACATAAACAGAGCCAGGGCAAGCGTTGCAAGAGTAATCACCGAATCAGAGATGATTATCATGATTTTGCGGTTTACTCGGTCAGCCCAGACTCCAGCAAATATCGAAACGACGGCTTGTGGCAAAAAGCCAAATATTGCAGCCAGAGCAAGTATCGTTCCGGATTTGGTTGTCAAAGTCAGGTGCCACATGATTGCGTACTGCACCAACATCGAGCCAAAGGTAGTCACGGTTTGGCTTACAAGAAATAAAGTTACCTTTTTCTTCCAGCCCGGCATGGACTCACTCTCGGCGCTAACGGGCACCTGAGTCGTTTGATCCATAATTTCTTTCCTAGTTATAGGTACATACAAAACCCCAGCCGTGGAGGGCTGGGGTTTCGTGGCTAGTGAGGGATTCGAACCCCCGAAGGCTGAGCCAGCTGATTTACAGTCAGTTCCCTTTGGCCGCTTGGGTAACTAGCCATGCGTTTTTGATTCCGGCGCCCTAAAAGAATACCAATATTTCACGAAGGCCCATACCCCGCATAAAGAAGTCAGCGCTTGGCAGCCCTTATAAACTGTCTGCATGGCTGATTCCTCATTCGACATCGTAAGCAAAGTTGACCCGCAAGAAATTGCGAACGCCCTAAACCAGGCATCCAAGGAGGTCGAGCAGCGCTACGACTTCAAGGGTGTTGGTGCCTCCATTGAGGAATCCGGCGACAAGATCCTAATCAAGGCAAACAGCGAAGAGCGCGCCAAGGCTGTTCTCGATGTATTCCAGTCAAAGCTTGTTAAGCGCGGCATCTCATTGAAGAGCCTGGATGACGGAAAGCCATTTGCATCGGGTAAAGAATTCCGCATCGAATGCAAAATCAAAGAAGGCATCTCTCAAGAAAACGCCAAGAAGATTAACAAAATCCTTCGCGACGAGGGCCCAAAGGGCGTAAAGTCCCAGATTCAAGGAGACGAACTTCGCGTCAGCAGCAAATCTCGTGATGATCTTCAAGAAGTTCAGGCACTTCTAAAAAGCAAAGATTTAGAAGTCGACGTTCAGTTTGTGAACTACCGCTAAAAAGACCTAGAGGTCATCAACAACAGTAATTGGCCCGGTAAGCGGGAAGGCGTTATTCATAGCCTCTTTACGCTTGGAGGTCTTCGCAACTCTTCCAGCCAAAATACCGGCGATAAACATCATCGCAACTGGGAAGATAAATGCCAATACCAACCCGATGCCCTGCGCCAAAGCTCCCATAAAGATTTTTGCTCCAATAACGGCAACCGCATTTACTAGTGACATTCGCGACAGCGCCTGCGCGGTGGTTAGACCTGAGACGTGACCTGCCGCTCCGAAGAATGATGGAACCATCGGCGCCAAACCAAAACCGGTGACTGCCCAGAAAAGCGACAGCACAATCAGAGCCAGCACTGGGCTGGTTGAAACTAGTGGCGGGGCAAGCAAAACTCCAACAAGCATAGAAACCGCTCCGAAGATTCCTCCCCACTTCGAAAGATCACTGATGTGATACTTCTTGGTCATTCGGCCAATCAATAATCGTCCAACAATCATGGCGAGTGTGAAGGAGGCGAATGGAATTGCACCCAGGGTTGGGTTCAACAGCATGATTTGCTTTGAGAACACAGCCGACCAGTCCATCATCACAAGTTCCGGGAAGACTCCCGCAAAGAAACCGGCTGCCAGCAGCCATAGCTGGGTTGGGGATTTGAAGAATGGAACTTTTCTGGAGGCTTGTCTTTCCTCGTGGTGTCCATCTTCTGATGGAGCAAGCATCTTGCGGATGGAAATTTCGAAGGCAACAAGTGCAAGTGCCCCAACAAGAATAAGGTGCAGCTGAAGCGACATAAAGCTTGCAAGCACACCTGAAACCGCAGCGCTGATTCCAGCGCCGATACTCCAGGCTGCGTGGAACTTGCCCAAGATAACTTGCTTGACCTGTTTTTGCAGCATTACTGACTGAGCGTTCACAGCGATATTGAAAAAGCTCATGCTAAACATCATCAGAGCGTGAAACAGAAAATACATCCAACCGTTTATTGCAAAGCCAAGACTTGCGGTGGTTAGAACGATCATCACGCTCGAGATACGAACTATCGGCCTAGTTCCATACTTACCAATTAGACGGTTGGTGATAAGTAGTGGAACTAGAGAGCCAAGACCGGCAAGACCGATGATTAGTCCCCAAACCGCAAACGAAACACCAATTTGATCGATGATCTCTGGAATGCGGGGAAGATAAGTGATTGCTAGAAAACCCTGTATGAAAAATGCAGAAACGAGAGCGAACTGAGCGCTTTTTGATTTAGCTGGTGAGAACGGCACTTAGAACTTGGCCCCCTTGGCAACAGACATGAAATCTTCACGTTCAACCAGTTTGACTCTCTCACGAGACTGGGCTTGTCCTAGGCGTTTTTCTTCCGCGTCGATTTTGAGCCACTCCGGCCATCCAACGTACTGAACACCGCGGCTTTCCATAAGAGTAACTATCGCTTGTTCTTCCGGTGCACTGGGCTGCCACCAAGTTGCTTTGTCGGCAATAACTTGAGCAATAGTTTCAATCGCATCGGATTTGGTGTGACCAATAAGGCCAACTGGTCCACGCTTGATCCAACCGGTTGCATAGACGCCTTCGATGTGTTTGCCCGATGAATCAAGTACTCGACCCTTGTCGTTTGGAATCACTCCAGCCTTGGAATCGAATGGTATTTCAGTCAACTCCGAGCCGAAGTATCCAACTGCCCGGTAAAGTGCCTGAATAGGTATTTCGCGGAATTCTCCGGTTGGAACAACTCCCCCGTTGCCATCTAGCTTGGTGCGCTCAATCTTTAGAGCCTTAACCTTGCCGTTTTCGCCAATGACCTCAACCGGGGATGAGAAAAAATGCAGGTGCAATCTTCTTGCAGATCCGGTTTGTTCTTTACCGCGCAGGTCCTCTAAGGTTTTGACCATCACGCGGGTTTGGTTGTTTGATTCGATCTGCTTATTTGAGCCCTCGTCGTAGACAAAGTCTTCATCGTGCACAATGGTGTCCACTCCATCAACATGAACTGCTTCTCTAAGTTCAAGCGGTGAGAACTTCACCTGCGCAGGGCCTCTACGACCAAAGACGTGAACATCGGTAGCCTTGGATGCTAGTAGGCCCTGGTAGACGTTTTCTGGAATGTCCGTTTCTAGCATTTTGGCTGGGGATTTTACGAGCACGCGAGCTACGTCCAGAGCTACGTTGCCGTTTCCGATAACTGCAATTTCCTTGGCACTTAGATCCCACTCGCGACCAAAATCTGGATGAGCGTCATACCAGTTAACAAATGCGGCGGCTCCGAAGGAGCCCTCCAATTCAATTCCTGGAATCTTTAGATCAGCATCTTCAATTGCCCCGGTTGAGAAGATAACTGCGTTGTAGTGCTTCTTTAGATCTTCAAGAGTTAGATCCTTGCCGTAGGTGACGTTTCCAAAAAAACGAATATCACCGCGATCCAGAACTTCGTAAAGGGCCTTGATAATTCCTTTGATTCTCGGGTGATCAGGCGCCACTCCGTAGCGAACTAGACCGTAAGGGGCTGGAAGTAAATCAAAGAGGTCTATAGATACGTCAAAGTCACGAAGTTCAGATTTGATAAGCAAATCTGCTGCATAGATTCCGGCCGGTCCCGCACCAACTATTGCAAGCCTTAGCTTTGACATCTTGTAATTCGTATCCTTAAATCTTTTAGTTTTGACGCTCGATTACCGCATCAGCAAAGTTTTTCAATGCCTCACGAACTGGTCCTTCAGGCAAATCCTCTAGTGCTGCAATTGCCTGATCTGCCCAGCGCTTAGCTTCCTGGAAAGCACGCTCGGTTGCTGGGTGCTTTCTCATTTGCTCAAGTACAGCGCCTAACGCGGCATCGTCATCGAGCCCTGCATCAATTATCTCAACAAGCTTGGCTGATGAGGGATCATGCTGGGCGTCCTGCCTCAAATAAAGCACCGGCAGGGTTGGAACGCCTGCTCTAAGGTCTGTTCCGGGAGTCTTTCCTGAAGTCTTGCCATCTGAGTAAATATCAATGACGTCATCGATTAGCTGGAAGGCAACACCGATTGCCTCGCCATACTTTCTTACTGGTTCGCGAAGTGCCTGGTCGGCACCGGAAAATAACACACCCAATTCCGCTGATGCCGAAATCAAGGAACCGGTTTTATCGGAAAGCACACTCAAATAATGCTCGATGACATCCTGGCCTTCGGCTGGGCCAACGGTTTCATTTAGTTGACCAAGGCACAATCTCTCAAAAGTGTCGGCCTGAAGTGTTAGAGCTTTTTGTCCAAGCTTGGAAACAAGTTGTGATGCTCGTGCAAAAAGAAGATCTCCGGTCAAGATAGCAACGTTGTTACCCCAGATTTCGTGAGCGGAATCAACGCCGCGTCTTTTCGGCGCGTTGTCCATAACGTCATCGTGATACAAAGTTCCGATATGAGTTAGTTCAACCACCACTGCCGACTTGATTACCTCATCGGTAGAGGCTTCACCAAGCTGAGCACAAAGCAAAACCAAAGTTGGTCGAATACGTTTGCCACCGGCATCAATCAAGTGACGGGTTGTCACCTTTGCGATTGGGTCGGTGTGCTTGACGGCAGCAACTAGCTCTTCCTCGACGCGCTCAAGGCCGGCTTCGAGTGCGGCAAGTAGGTCTTTGTCAGCGACCTTGCGTAGCTGCCTTGGCAGCGAGGTTTTTGGCATTAGTTAGCTTTCTGAGGTTTGTATCCAGTATGGATAGCAACAATGCCGAGGGTTTGATTCCTGAAACCAACAGATTGGTAGCCAACTTTTTCAATAAGTTTCGTTAGCTGAGCCTGCTTGGGCCAGGCGTCGATTGATTCGGCCAGATAGCTGTAAGCCTCTGGGGTTTTGCTCACCAGAGCTGAGATCTTGGGTAGCAAATGCTTTAGATAAAAGCGGTAAATCGAATGCAAGAACTTGTTCGGAATTGCCGAGAACTCACAAACCACAAGCTTTCCCCCGGGCTTTAGAACTCTTAGCATTTCGGAAAGCGCAAGTTCGGTGTTCTCAACGTTTCTAAGTCCAAAGGAAATAGTGACGGTGTCGAACTCTGCTTGCCGGAAGGGAAGAGCGGTGGCATCAGCAAATACAAACTCAATTTCTGGGTGGCGTTTGCGGCCTTCTTCGAGCATTCCATTTGAGAAATCTGCCGCTACTACTCGAACGCCTGGTTTCAAAAAGGCAACTGATGAAGCTCCGGTGCCGGCAGCAAGATCCAGAATGTTTTGACCGCTTTGTGGATTTACCAGCTTGGCGACTTGTTTGCGCCAGATGCGAGCCGAACCAAAGGAGAGTAAATCGTTAGCCTTGTCGTAGTTTTTAGCGACACCATCGAACATCGCAGCAACTTCCTGCGCCTTCTTGGTTAGGTCAGCTTTACTCACCTAACAATTCTACCTTTGACCTAGAATCGAATAAGTCCGCCAATTTTGGCCCAGAAACGAAACGGCTCTTGATGTCATCGCTTAGAAAACTCCGCGTTGAAACGCGTGAATTAGCGACCCCAACAGGTTTTGACATCACTCAACACTTTCCAGAAAACCCAACTGTCTTTATTAGAAATGGCCAGGGAATCATCGGCTTCGGAGAAGCAGCCCGCTTTGAAGCCAGTGGCCCTAACCGAATCGCCGAGCTTGCAAGGACATGGCGAGATCAGGTTGCACTGGCTGAGATTACAGACCCGCTAGAAGTTCAGTGCACCGGCTTAATAGCTTTTGGATCCGCAACTTTTTCCCCCGAGAGCGCTCTTACCTCTGTTCTGATAGTTCCCAGAATTGTTCTTGGAAACCGCGATGGGCGAAGTTGGATTACCAAGATCACTCCAGAGGGTGAAGCTGAGGCCTCCTCTGATTTCTACTCGCAAGTAATGACCTATCGCCCCAACCCAAAACTTTCCTTCGTTGAGGGGGTTCTAACCTCAGCCGGATTTATGAAGCAGGCAGAGAAAGCTATTTCAAAGATCCGAGGTGGAAAGATTCAAAAGGTTGTTCTTGCCCGCGAAATAATGGCGCAGGTTCCAAAGGATTTCGACATCAGAACTGCTCTTTCGTCCCTATCAAAAAAGTATCCAAGCTGCTGGGTTTATTCGGTAGCAGGAAACTTTGGTGCCTCCCCTGAGTTATTGGTTCGGGTATCTCATGGACAAGTTTCTGCACGAGTTCTAGCTGGAACAGCTTCTCGCGGAGATAGCCCGGAAACTGATGTGGTGCAGTCGAATACTCTTACTGCCTCGGATAAAAACCTGCAGGAACACCGTTTTGCAGTTGAGTCAATGGTTGATGCCCTTGCTCCGTTCTGTTCAACTGTGGATTCCGACGAGAAGCCATTTAGCTTGGCACTTCCTGACCTTTGGCACCTAGCTAGCGATGTCTACGGAAAGCTGAAGAACAACATTTCAGTTTTGGATCTTGCAGCGTTTTTGCATCCAACTGCAGCGGTTGCCGGAACTCCCCGCGCAACAGCTCAGTCACTGATTGCAGAGCTTGAGCCATTTGATCGCGGAGGCTACGCAGGTCCGGTTGGTTGGATTGGTGCCGACGGTGATGGCGAATGGGCGATTGCCCTGCGCGGTGGATTTATTGACGACAACATTTTGACAGCGTTTGCCGGATGTGGATTAGTTGCCGATTCAGAACCTGAAGAAGAGCTTGACGAGACAGAGCTGAAGTTTGCACCTATTAGAGGCGCTCTTAGCTAGAGCTTAATTTCGATTAGCACACGGCCAGGGGTCGTAAGTGCATCGAGCAGTTCTTGCTCATTAGCTGGAGAGATGTAAACAAATCCATAAGCGTTAGCTAAAGACCAGTAATCAATTTTTTGACCCGCGCGGAATATGCGATCAAAGGTACCTTGCTCAACGGATTCAAAAACTTCGAGTTTTTCAAAGATGCTTCCACCGGAATCATTCACCATGATCAGTTGCAGATTGATGCTTTCTTCGGGGTCCTCAATCATTGAGCTGGCGTCGTGAATCAATGTCAGATCACCAAGCACCACTCTGGTGAAAGCCCCTTCGGAGCTAAGGGCGATACCGGTCGCTGTTGCGATGGTGCCATCGATTCCAGAAAGGCCACGGTTAGCAAAAACTTGAATTGGCTTTGAAGGGGCCCAAATTTCTGCTTCGCGAATCATTCGAGATGCTCCTAGAACAATTGCGTCATCTAACTGCGAGGCTTGGTAAACAAGTTCGATGACTTTTCTGCGGTCAAGGCCGGTGTTGTAGCTCTGGGCAGAAATCCAGTTGTGCGAAGCTACTCGCCACCTGGCTAACCACTCGCTGCTTACCTCACCGTTTACGGTCAAATCATCAACAATCTCACTTGCGTTTCCGTAGGGGTTGAACAAACCGGTTAGCTCTGATCGAACAACGATTAGTTCGATATCTTCTCTCGCAATTAGTTTTTGCACTTCACGAGAAAGAGTTGGCTTGCCATAAACCACAACGCGCTGAATCTTGTCTGTGAGCTCTTGATCTTCGGCAAGCAAAGCTGGGTAAGCAACAATCGAGTTCGCTCCATAGCGACAGCGTGAACTTGGCTCGGCGAACACCGGCCAACCGAAAGCTTCGGCCGCTTCCAATGCCAACATCCCAGCTTCCGCTCCGGCCACAACAACTGTGTTAACTTCCCCGTTCAAAATTGCAAAACTTGGTATTTGCGGTTCTTCTTCGGGAAATTCGGCACCGGTGTAAACATCTGCCGCATCGGGGGTCAACGAAGACAGCGGTTCTCTAAAGCAAATGTTTAGGTGCACTGGTCCCGCACGGTGAGTGAAATCACCCATGGCAACCGACACTGCTCTTTCGGCAAGTGCTCTAACTGCATCTAGATCAACATCGCCACTTGGCGCTTCGATGTCCTCGCAGAATCTGACAGCTTCGCCAAAGATTCCAACTTGGTTGGTGGTTTGGTTTGCTCCAACCCCACGCAGTTCTTTAGGGCGATCTGCGGTCAGAAGAATCAGCGGCACGCCGCTGTGGTGTGCTTCCAGCACGGCTGGAAGCAAGTTAGCTACCGCTGTTCCGGATGTTGTGATGATGGCAACTGGCATGCCGGTTGCCCTAGCTGCACCCAAGGCCGTGAAGCCCATCGAGCGCTCATCAATACGAACTCGAAGTGTTAGTCGGTCAACGTCGTGAAGTTGCTGGGCGGCGATAGCTAGTGATTGCGACCTTGAGCCTGGAGATAAAAAAGCTTGTTCAACCTCGAGCTCGGTAAGGGCGGCCATGAGGTGGGCCGAGAATAACTGACTAGCGGCTGGAAGCAATGTTAGGACTTGTCCTTCGAATCAGACTCTGGGTCTTGATCCTCTTGGTCTTTTGCTTCCGGCTCGGTTGGCTTTTCGTCCTTAGGTTCCAGCTTGCTTGATAAGTCACGAAGAAATGCTGGGTCATCATCTGGTGCTACCACTCGAGATTTGCCACCACGAGATTTTGGTCCGCCGAGTGGGCGACCAAGAACCAGGTACAAAAGTCCACCGACAATTGGCACACCCAAGCAGATTAAAACCCACAACCATTTCGGTAGGTTTCTAACTTCGCTCTTTTTAGCACTGGCCGCAAACACAGTTACAAACACCGTGAACAGCAACCAAACTACGGCAATGAAGATCAACAGTCTTAGGGGCATAGGTAAAGCCTAAGCGAGAGACAAACTTAGAATGTAACTGTGAAAAAGCTCTGGCTAGTCTTTATTTCCGCTCGAATCGGCCTGTTTGCCCTATTCCTGACAGTATTTTTGCTGCTTGGATTCGAGGGAATCTACTCCGCCGTCATCGCTGGGGTACTGGCCCTGGCTGTGTCACTGGTTTTCTTGAATAAGCAGCGCGATGCCCTCTCGACCGAGATCTATAAGCGAACCCGTCGAGACAAAAACGATGGTGTTCCAGATACCGACGCTGACGTCGAAAACGCCATCCTGGATTCAAAAGAAGACAATAAATAGCCCAGCCGCAAGGGCCAGGGCATAAGCCAACGAAGCAAAACTCGTTAGCTTCAAAACCAAAATAAGTTCTTTAGAGCTCTTAGCGGTCAAAACAATAAGTGTTGCTGGGGCAACCAGCAACAAGCTTGCAAAGCCCATCAGAGTCGCCGGATACAACAGCGTAAAGAAGCCAAGAATCACAAACGGTGCCCAGATCATCACAAGGAACAATCCCGTGGCTGCTTTTTTACCAAGCATTACCGCAAGGGTCTTTTTAGAAGCTAGCTTGTCAGTTTCAATATCTCTAATGTTGTTCACCATCAAAACGGCAGAGGCGAATAACCCTGAGGCAATTCCACCGAGTACTGAATTGAATTCAATGAAACCAACTTGAACAAAAGTAGTTCCGATGGTTGCAACCAGTCCAAAAAAGACAAATACCGCTAGCTCACCAAGGCCTGCGTATCCGTAGGGGTTTTTCCCTCCGGTATAAAACCAAGCTGCAACAATTGCCGCAAGCCCCACGGCAATCAACCAAAACATTCCCGTGATAAGAACAATTGCAAGCCCTGATGCTGCTGCCAATCCAAAAAATGCAAACGCTGCAAGCTTTACTGCTTCGGGCCTAACCGACTTAGATCCTGTGAGCCTAAGTGGTCCAACTCGATAGTCATCGGTACCGCGAATCCCATCCGAATAATCGTTAGCGTAGTTCACGCCGATTTGCAAAAATAATGCAACGGCAAGAGCAAGAAGAGAAAGAGGTAGATCAAAGGCCTGAACTGAGTCTGCAGCTCCAGCACCTATTGCTACCGGTGCAATCGCAAGTGGCAGAGTGCGAAGTCTTGCTCCCTCAACCCAAAGTTTTAACTTGTTTGGTTTCACTTGATTACTCCTGACTAAAAAGTTGAGAGACCAACCGGTTATCGGTTTTGCCGGTGTGAAGCTTAGGTAGTTTATCGACCCGAATAACCCTTATTGGTTTTCCGGCAGGACCCAAAAGGTGTGCAAGCTGATTTGCGATGTCATCTGCAACCTCAGGCGAACCAACATAGGCAATTCCAACGCGCTCTCCCCAGGTTTCATCTTGGATAGCCACGGCCGCAATCTGCTCAACTCCTGCTAGCTCAGAGCCTAGATACTCAACTCTTTCTAAGGAAATCTTGAGTCCACCGGAAACAATCACTCGATCAGCTCGACCGATGATGTTTAGTTTTCCCTCAGGGGATAGTTCAGCAAGGTCATTGGTAAAGATCCAATCATCTTGGCCTTCGGCAAGAGTTTTTCCAGAAATCAACAATCTGGAATCCGGTGCAATCTTTAGTCGCACTCCATCAAGCGGAACTCCATCAAACACACAGCCACCAGCTGTCTCGGTCATGCCGTAGCTCACAATCACTCTGATGCCCATATCCAACGCCTTGTATCGAAGCTCTTCCGGGGTGGATTGTCCACCAACCAGAATTGCCCGAAAGCTTCGAAGGGCGGAAAGCAACACTTTGTCGTTTTCGGCCTCGGATACCAACTTGGCAAGTTGGTAGGGAACCAGCGAGGTGTATTTGCTTTCATGCTGCATCAACAAAGTCGAGCGCAAAAAAGCTTCAGCGGTAAAGGCAACAGCAGTGTTCATAATCACCGGTTGCTGATCGGCAAGTAGTGAGCGAACCAAAACCTGCTGGCCCGCGATGAAATTTATCGGCAGTGCAAGAAGCCACTGACCTAAAGGCCCCAGTCTTTCTTGCCCGGCACGTGCTGCGTGAAGCAAAGCATGGGTAGAAATGGCAATTCGCTTTGGGGTACCTGTTGAGCCAGAGCTTTCAACAATTGCTGCGATGTTCTCGGACACGGTTTCTGGAACAGCATCGAAGCTTGCCTGCTCGCCGTTTACAACAGCCGGTGAGATAAAGATTGCTTTGTTTCCTGCAACTACATCAGCCATTACCAATAGCGCAGCTACGGTGTCGTTGGCGGGAACAACCGCAAGCGGTTTAGTCATTTGGATTTAGAAGTGCCAGGGGTATGGCGCCCAGTTTGGTTCGCGCTTTTCTAAAAATGCGTCTCGACCTTCGGCCGCCTCATCTGAGGCATAAGCCAATCGGGTGGCTTCGCCGGCAAATAGCTGCTGGCCAACCAGACCATCATCAATTGCATTCATGGCGTATTTCAGCATGCGAATAGAAGTTGGTGACTTGGACATAATCTCGGCCGCCCACTCGACGCCAACTTTTTCGAGGTCTTTGTGATTTACGGCTTTGTTAACAACACCCATCTCAACTGCCTTTTCGGCGCTGTATTCGTTTCCTAAGAAGAAGATCTCACGAGCGAATTTCTGGCCAACTTGGCGAGCAAGGTATGCACTGCCATATCCTGCATCAAAGGAGCCGACATCGGCATCGGTCTGCTTGAATCTGGCGTGCTCGATGCTGGCAATAGATAGGTCACAAACCACGTTCAACGAGTGTCCGCCTCCGGCTGCCCAACCCGGAACAAGAGCGATAACAACCTTTGGCATAAAGCGAATAAGTCTTTGGACTTCGAGAATGTGTAGTCTTCCCGATCTAGCTGGGTCAGCCTGGTTGTCATCGTCGGCATATTTGTAACCATCTTTGCCACGAACGTTCTGATCGCCACCGCTAGAAAATGCCCAGCCGCCATCTTTTGGAGAAGGGCCATTGCCAGTTAGCAAAACGACTCCAACTTTGGAATTATTCTTTGCGTGCTCAAGCGATGCGGCCAATTCATCAACTGTCTTTGGTCTAAAGGCGTTTCGAATTTCCGGGCGGTTAAAGGCAATTCGCACCACACCCATAGACACGTGGCTGTGATAGGTGATGTCGGTTTGGTTCTCAAAGCCTTGGACTTGCTGCCAAATTGCAGCGTCGAAGAGCTCAGAAACTTGATTTGCCATACTCCTAGACTAACAATGTGAACCCTCGCCTTTCAGACCTAGTTTCCGCTTCCCGCGTAGTCAGCATTCCGCTGAGAACGAAATTCCGCGGAATCACCGAGCGTGAGCTACTTGTCTTTGACGGTCCTAATGGTTTTACCGAGTGGGCAGCTTTTACCGAGTATTCCGATGAGGAAGCAGCCACCTGGCTTGCCGCTGCAATTGAATGGGGCTTCGGGAATCTTCCAACCCCAAAACGAACAAGCATTGCGGTTAACGCCATCTTGCCTGCGGTAGCACCGCAGGATGTTGCAAAGATCCTCACCCGTGCCGGCAAGTTCAGCACCGTGAAAATAAAGACCGCTGAAAAGGGCCAAGTTATTGCTGATGATCTTGCAAGAATTCTTGAAGTCCAGAGCCTCTATCCAGAAGCCAAAATAAGACTCGATGCCAACGGTGGATTCAACATCTCTGAAGCTATGGAGCTGCTTGAAAAGCTCAGCTTCGAAGGAATCGAACTCGAATACTTTGAGCAACCAGTTGCGACCATCGCTGAACTTGCCGAATTGAAATTAGAAATTAGTAAAACCGGTCAAACAACCCTGATTGCAGCAGACGAATCAGTTCGAAAATCTTCTGACCCACTAGCAGTTGAACTTGCCGGAGCTGCGGACATCTTGGTTCTAAAGAGTGCTCCGCTTGGTGGAATTACAAGCGCACTTCAAATCGCAGCTTCTTCGAAGCTGCCGATTGTTCCATCTAGTGCAATGCAATCCTCTATCGGCTTAGGCGCAGAACTTCACTTCGCAGCTTGCCTAGACGAATTGGCTTTTGATGCCGGTCTTGGAACCATGAATCTTTTTGCCGGAGATCTAGTGAAAGATTCACTAAAGCCAGTTGATGGTGTGTTAGAAGTTAGAAGGCCAGAAGTGGCAGCTTCGGCACTGGATACTTTGAAGGCTGAGGATCACAGGTACGACTGGTGGATTGCAAGACTTGAGCGTTGCGGAAGGCTTATTGGACTCGAGGCTTGATTTACAAACCTGAGTAAACGTGTAGTCCCTTGAAGAACATGTTCACGATGGTGAAGTTGAATACAACTGCAGCAAAGCCAATCAGTCCCAACCAAACCGCACGCTTACCCGTCCAACCGCGAGTTGCGTTGGCGTGTAGGTAACCTGCGTAAAGCGTCCAGATAATAAATGTCCAAACTTCCTTGGTGTCCCAACCCCAGTAGCGGTGCCAAGCACGCTCGGCCCAAATAGCACCGGCAATCAGTGTGAAGCTCCAGAGCACAAAGCCGATGATGTTAAATCGGTAGGCGAGTCTTTCGAGAGTTTCCTTCGAAGGAAAAATCTCCATGATTTTTTTGAAGTTTTTAGTGCGTTTAGTTTTCGCATTTTCTACCCAGTTCGCTGTTTTCAATAGGTAAGCGCCGGACAGAGCTGCAGCCAGGCTGAAAAAGCCTGTTGCCAAAAGTGCAACCATCACGTGGATGACTAACCAGTAGCTCTGCAGAGCCGGCATCAAAGATGCCACCTGAACATAGAAGATCGAAACTGCTGTTCCTAAAACCAAAAGCACAAATCCAACAACGAAGGTTCCCATGATGCGAACCTCTTTGGAGCGGACAGAGATTAGGTAAATCATTAACAGAATCAAAGATCCGGTGATTGAGTACTCATACAAGTTGGCCCAGGGCACACGAGAAGCTGCGAAGCCACGCATGAATACACCAACGGCCAAAATCAATGTTCCAAGGATTGTGAGCGCCAAGGCGATCCGCTCAAAGACCAATACTGACTTTAGATTTTTATCCTTGAGACTGGCAGCCTGAGACAGGTGATAAACCGAGACCAAAAAAGCCAAGGTAAACACCGCCATCGCGGCATAGACAACCAACAGGGACTGCTGGGAGAGCGCTTCGTTCAGAACTATTGAGTTCAATTAATTATCCGTTTCTTATGCTTTGAGTTAATTCTCTAACAACTTCTTCGAGCTTTGGATCATCACGCTTAGAAAGCGCAGCCACTTCAAATCCACCATTTGTTGCTTTCACCCACACTCGTCTTCTTGGTGTCACAAGTGAAACGGTGACCGCACCTAAGGCCAGTAGAGAGAAAATCAGCACCCAGAATTGTCCTGGGTTGTAAGCGATATCCAATGATGCAAATCTCTTGATGCCATCAAAAGTGACGCTTCCTAGACC
>CAZKQH010000011.1:0-12660 GCA_964554845.1 uncultured Rhodoluna sp.
ACTCCAACGGAATGCGGTTTCACGCATATTCTGGAGAGCAGCTAGTTCACACCGCCGTCTTCTTCTCTGTAGGTGGAGGCTTTATCGAAAGCGAAACTGAGGTTATTGAAATCCGTCAGGATGTCCCATTTCCTTACCAGTCGGCCGTTGAGCTACTAATACACGCCAATTCCCAGAACACAACTATTGCGGAGATTGCCTACCGCAACGAAGTTGCCATTCACGGCGAGGACTCCGTCAACGCAAGGCTGACTGCAATCTGGAGTGCGATGAAGGCTTGCATCGAATCAGGCCTAAATGTCGACGGAACACTACCTGGCTACCTAAATGTTTCAAGGCGAGCCCAGGGCATGGCTAAGCGCCTTGAGCAAATGTCGCTTTCGGAAAATTCAGCTGGTGATCTAACCGCAGAATGGTTGCAGGCATTTGCAATTGCAGTTAACGAAGAAAATGCAGCCGGCATGAGAGTGGTCACCGCGCCAACAAATGGAGCTGCGGGAATCATCCCTGCGGTGGCGTATTTTGCATACAAGTTTCGCGGCATTCAAGATGAAAAAATTGTGCACGATTACCTTCTTACCTGCGGAGCAATCGGCGCTCTTTACAAACTAAACGCTTCCATCTCAGGAGCTGAAGCCGGTTGCCAGGGTGAAGTTGGTTCAGCTTGCTCGATGGCTGCTGCCGGTATCACGGCTGTGCTCGGTGGAACAAATGAGCAAATAGAAAACGCTGCGGAAATTGCCATGGAGCATAATCTTGGGTTGACTTGTGATCCAGTTGGTGGCTTCGTGCAACTGCCATGCATAGAAAGAAATGCCATTGCTGCCGGAACTGCGGTAGCGGCAATGAGACTTGCACTGCTGGGTGACGGTGATCACAAAATATCTCTAGATACCGTGATTGAAACAATGCGCCAGACCGGAGTGGATATGTCCACCAAATACAAAGAGACCTCTATGGGTGGTCTCGCTGTGAACGTGGTGGAGTGCTAGCAACGGGAGATTCACTAGAAGAGTTAAAACGAAAAACCCCGCCCTAGGGCGGGGTTTTTCGTTTCTGTAATCTAAAACAGAAGAGCAATTCCCAAGAATACATAGATTCCGACGAATATTGTTGGTGTGACATACCGAATTACATCAAGCCAATTTGCAAACTTAATTAGCTGCATTGACAGTTTTGATTTGGTCTTAAGTGCTCTGATCTCAGCTAACACTGCGCGAGCCTCAGTTGCAGTTGAATACTGGGCAAGATAGCCGAATATTCCAGATGCCAACAGGATTCCCATGGTTGCAATACGCACCTCTATAGCTGAATCCGCCATTCCATCGTTGATTAGAGCGATCGTGACAATCAGCAAAAATGTTGGTGCTAGCTGGGAAAAAATCACCTGATTGCGGAGTTTGTTCCAGAGCTGGATTAGTTCGAGTTCGTTCATGGATTTTCTCTCCTTGATTGATAATCGCCTCTAGAGTATCCGCCTGGAGGCTTGTTGCTGGAATCAAAATCGCAAGTCGCGACCTTCCTCGATAAAATCGTAATGTCTTGGCAATTGGCCACCTTAGCTCAGTTGGTAGAGCAGCTCCCTCGTAAAGAGCAGGTCAGGAGTTCAATTCTCCTAGGTGGCTCCAGCGTTGTTAAGTGGCGGATATTTTGGGTTGAATATTGCCCCTTCTGTCTTGTTAGGATGGTCCGAACTAACCACCGCTGGCTTGTTCGCTTGGGGTGGTCCCTAAAGCGGAAGGTCACTGATGACACCGAATCCCTGGACCAAGCATTATCCAAGCGAGGTTAGCCCAGAGCTGGACAAAGTTCCTTACGCCAATCTCCCAGAGCTGATAAAAGCCGCAGTAGGCACATACTCAAAAACCAAGGCCTTTACCCAAGTGATGCCAAACGGCATGAACGGCTCTCTTACCTATGCTCAGATCGATACTCTCTCTGACAATTTTGCTTCTTACCTGCGTGAGGTAGTTGGACTCAAGCAAGGTGACCGCGTTGCGGTTCAGATGCCAAACTGTTTGGCATATCCAATTGTTGCCTTCGGAGTTTTCAAAGCAGGACTTGTTCTTGTAAACACCAACCCGCTTTACACTGCTCCGGAAATGATTCACCAGTTCTCAGACTCAGGCGCTGTGACGCTAGTTGTCAGCGACATGTTTGCTGACCGCCTTGGAGCGGTTCTACCAAAGACCAAGATCAAGACCGTCGTCACGGTCAAGATCTCTGAGTTTTTCCCACCAGTAGTTGCTGGAATCATCAGAATTGTCCAGCGCTACTGGAGCAGGACTCTTCCAAAGATCACAGTTGAACACACCTGGTTCCAGGATGCTTTGAAAGCTGGCAAGACAGCCAAGAATGAATCAGCTGCAAATTCTTACTTGAATGGAATTACTTCCGATTCGGTTGCGGCACTCCAGTACACCGGTGGAACAACCGGTGTTTCCAAGGGTGCGATGCTCTCTCACGGCAACCTGGTCACCAATACCCTGCAGATGATTTCACACTGTGGAACGGGTATGCGAAAGGGTAAAGAAGTAGTGCTAACTGCACTGCCGATGTACCACATCTTTGCTTTCACTATCAACTTGATTGCCTTTTTCCACATCGGAGCAAGAAACATCATCGTTCCGTCTCCTCGTCCGCCAAGCAACCTGCAGCGCGCATTTGATAACTACAAGATCACTTGGCTCACCGGTGTGAACACCCTGTTCAACGCCCTGCTAAATGAGCGCTGGTTCCAGGACGCACCACCGAAGCATCTTCGTGCCTCAGCTGCCGGAGGAATGGCGCTACAGGCTTCAGTCTCAGAACGTTGGCGTGAGCTAACCGGAACCCCGCTTGTCGAAGGCTATGGTTTGACCGAGACTTCACCGGTACTTACCTTTAACCCGCTAACTGGTCTTTCCAAAGACGGTTCTATCGGTATCCCAGTTCCCTCCACTGAAGTGAAATGTGTGGATGAAAAGGGCAAGGAGGTTTCCGTTGGCGAGCCGGGAGAGATCATCGCTCGCGGTCCTCAGATCATGCTTGGTTACTGGCAACGTCCAGAAGAAACAGCCGCATCCATTAAAGATGGCTGGTTCTACACCGGTGACATCGCTCAGATGGATGCCGATGGTTACTTCAAGATTGTTGACCGCAAGAAGGACATGATTTTGGTCAGTGGATTCAACGTTTATCCAAACGAAGTTGAAGAGCAGATTGCAGCCGTTCCTGGTGTCCTTGAAGTCGGTGTCATTGGAGTTCCAGATGAGAAATCCGGCGAAAAGGTTCAAGCCTATGTTGTGGCAACTGTTCCAGCACCGAGTGCCGAGAAGATCATCGCTCACTGCCGAGAGAACCTCGCGGCTTACAAGATTCCTCAAGGCGTTACCTTCGTAGATGAGCTACCGAAGAGCCCAATCGGAAAGATTCTGCGTCGCGTCCTTCGCGATGAAGTGGTTACCGGTTCAACCAAGAAGGGTGCATAACCATGAAGTCAATAATGATTCTCGCTGAGGAAGTAGCCAACGAAGCTACCGTCGTAAACGAGTTCGAACAGACTCTTCTTCGAATCTTCATTCTCATCATCATGTTTGGGCTTGGCGCAGGCCTTACCCCAAAAGACTTTGGTCTTGCACTAAAACGTCCATGGGGATTGATTATCGGCTGGCTGACCCAGTTTGGTGTCATGCCACTGACTGCCTTTATTCTTGTCACATTCGTGCTGTTCCAGTTTGATCCGCCACCGGGCGTTGCGTTCATCGCCCTCGGTGCCCTAATTATGGGAGCGGTGCCGGCAGGTACAACTTCTAACCTCTTTACTTACTTCTCCAAGGGAAATCTTGCATTGAGTGTGACTATGACCGTGAACTCAACACTTTGGGCGTTCGTGATGACACCTTTGATGTTGGTGTTTTACTCTCGCCTTGTTGGACTGGATGAATCTCTAGATATTCCTGTCGGTGAGCTAGTGACCGTAATCTTTGGTCTGATTGTGCCGGTGGCATTGGGTATGCTCGTGCGTCGACTAAGTGCAAACGCTGGATCTGTTCTGGAGCTTATCGGTGGAGTGTTTGGACTTTTGTTTATTCCGTTCCTTATTGCAATTTGGGTTCCACGAAACTGGCAGCTACTTGTGACAACCCAGTGGCCAACCTACGTTGTTGCAATTGGACTCGGAGCCATGGGAATGACCGTTGCTTACTACATCGCAAAAGCAATCAAGTTGCACCCGATGAACGCTAGAACAATCTCCCTTGAAACCGGTATCCAAAACGGTCCGCTAGCGATTGCAGTAATTGTTTCGGTTTATGCAGACAGCCCAGGTCTTGATCAGATTCTTCTGATTCCAGCCCTGTACTCGCTGTTTATCGTTATTCTCTCGACGCTTGTCACATTCTGGTTCAGAAGAGCAAACGTCGCGGCAGAGCAGAAGATACCGAATCTGCTCTAGGTAATCACAGTTTGAAGCCGGCGGGAAACCGCCGGCTTTTTTCTTGTGCTAATCGGATTGGATTTGGAATGTCGAAATGTGTGTTTGACTAAATGAGAGGAGAAATTTTTAGATTGTCGAGCAAGCAAAACAATGCATTGCAGGAGTATCTATCCCTGCGCTTTCGAAAGCTACTCTCCGGAGATCCAGGCGGAATACCACCCTGGCTTGGGGTTGTTGCTGAAGGTGAAGAAGCTGGGTATTTCTTGCCCACAGACGCACCTTGGGTAGTTCACGCCGACTTTGGAACTTTAGTTGGGGGAATAAGAGCCTTGCTGATGCAGGCCCTTCACCCAGGATCTCTAACTGGAGTCAAAAATCATTCCAGGTATGAATCAGATCCACTGGGTCGACTTGCTGGAACTATCCGCTGGCTCACCGTCACAACCTTTGGGTCGAAGACCGCCGTAGCTAATGAAGCCTCAAGGGTGAATCGTTTACATGAACACGTGAAAGGCGAATACAAAAAAGGAACCGGCGAAACCGTTGCCTACAAGGCCGCCGATAAAGATCTTCTGCTGTGGGTCCACATCGCATTTATGGAATCATTTTTGGTGTCTCACCAGATGTATTCCAGCCGCCCAATTCCAAAAGGGACTGCATCTTCTGGGGCTGATAACTACATTGCTCAGTGGAGTGTTTCGGTTGCACCGCTCGGTCTAGAAAAATGCCCGATGAACTTGCTCGAGCTAGATAGAGAAATTACGAATCTTTACAAAGCTGGCCTTCTGGTTTCTACGCCGGACACCGAAAAGGTGGTTGCCTTTATCAAGAACCCACCACTTCCAATAACCTCAAAGCCCATCTACGGTTTGCTGTTTGATGCTGCGGTTGTTTCTCTCAGACCAGAATTTAGAGAAATGCTTGGTCTTCGTGCCAAGCCGCGTTGGATTATTCAGCCAATGACTCGCTTTGTTTTGAAGTTCATGAGATTGGCTATTGGACCAGAGTCCCCAATTGAAGACGGTTCAATCGCCAGGCTGAAGCGAATCGGCGTGCTGTCCTAAAGCCTAGAACCACGGATTTCGAGCTATTTGCGGACTTTTGCTGGCATTGTTCGAATTCGTGAGAGTAGGCTAGGGAAGTTCGCGAAAGGAAACTAAATGTTTGGCCGCAAGGGCTTACATCCTTCTCAGCTAATTGCAATCGCATTTACAGCGATTATCTTGTCGGGCACCCTTTTACTCAGTCTTCCTATTGCCACCCAGAGTGGTAATTCGACTCCTTTTCTGGATGCGCTATTCACTGCTACCTCAGCAACTACTGTGACTGGCCTCAGCACCTTGGATGTTGAGACTCATTGGAACCTATTCGGCCACGTCGTCATTGGGCTATTAATTCAAATTGGTGGATTCGGAATTGTGGGATTTGCATCCCTCGTGGCAATCTTGCTCGACGGTCGAGTATCGCTTCGCACCAGACTAAATGCCACTTCCGAAGTTGGCTCAAATGCCCCAAATGTTAAAGAACTATTGCTTAATGTTCTGAAAATCATGCTCTTCTTCCAGGTGATATTGGCCGTAATTTTGACCTGGCGATTCGCGACTGAGTATTCCTATGACATGAATAAAGCGATCGCTCACGGAGTCTTCCATGCAATCTCAGCATTCAACAACGCAGGCTTTGCTCTATACAGCGACAGTATGATTCAATTCGCTCGTGATGGCTGGATACTTATCCCAGTCTTCACCACTGTAATTCTGGCAAGTTTGGGCTTCCCCACAATTGCTGAAATTCGTGACCGCCTTGGTTTGAAAGTTGCACGAATTCTAAAAATAACCCCTGACTATTCGATGCCTAAGCAGTGGTCACTAAATTCGAGGATAATTTTGTGGGCAAGCCTTGTATTAGTTGTTCTGGGAACTGCTGCAATAGCCGTTCTTGAGTGGAACAATCCCAATACGCTTGGTTCTCTCAATCCATTCCAGAAAATCATGGACAGCATCTTTGCCGCCGTGATGCCACGAACCGCAGGGTTCAACGCTCTCGATGTTTCTCAGATGGAACCAACCTCTTGGTTAGTAACTAGCTTCTTGATGTTTATTGGAGGAGCAAGCGCTTCAACGGCTGGCGGTATTAAGCTGGGCACATTTGTAGTTCTGATCTACATTGTGTACACCGAAATTCGCGGTGACACCGCAGTGAATATTGGAAATAGAAGACTACCTCGATCCATGCAACGACAAGCGCTAACAATTGTTTCCCTATACGCAATTGTGACAATAGGCGCGCTATTAATTTTGAGAGCTTCGACTGAATTCTCTTTGGATCAAATCTTGTTTGAAGTAGTCTCTGCGGTCGGAACTGTTGGATTGTCAACGGGAATTACAACTGCGCTACCTGAGCATGCCAAATTCTTACTGTCACTTTTGATGCTTTTTGGAAGGCTGGGCCCGATTATCGTGGCTACATCATTGGCCCTTCGCCGAACCAAGCGCCACTTTGAGTATCCAAAGGAGAGGCCACTCATTGGCTAGAATAATCAAGTTCTCGATAGGAGCAAAAATTGGCTAGTCGCCTAAAAACAATCGGTAAAGAAAAGCACGGCGCATCAACAATCGCTGTAATAGGTCTTGGTCGATTTGGGACCGCCCTGGCATTAGAGCTAGTAAAAACTGGCCGCGAGGTGCTGGGAATCGACTCGGATGAAAAACTGGTTCAAGCAAACGCTGAGGCGCTTACTCAAGTTGTGCAGGCCGACTCGACCGATGAGGCAGCCCTTCGTGAGCTAGGTATCCCTGATTTTGATTCCGCTGTGGTAGCGATTGGTTCAGATCTAGAAGCTTCAATTCTTACTGCTTCACTATTACTTCAGCTGGGCGTTCCAGAAGTTTGGGCTAAGGCCACAAGTGTTTCTCACGGACGAATTCTTGAGCAGCTTGGTGTGCACCACGTTATCTTCCCTGAAATGGACATGGGTAAGCGAGTAGCTCACATGGTTAGCGGTGAGTCATTGGATTACATCCAGCTTGATGAGGATTTTGTTATGGCCAAGACTGAAGTTCCCGAAAGCTTTAACGGCAAAACACTGTCTGAGATGAAATTTCGTTCCAACCATGGAGTCACGGTGGTTGCCACTCGTAAGGAAGGCGACAGCTACCTACCATCTTTTCCAGAGACTGTTTTGCATACCGGTGACGTGATGATTGTTTCTGGAAGAACTTCTAAGGTAGAAGATTTCTGCCGCATGGGCTGGTAGCTAAACTCGTTTTCTAGTTGGGACTAGTGCCCACAAAATCGCTGCAACGTCAATTAATTCTTGAGCAACTGCGCTACCAGTTGCATTTAGAACACCAAAACTTGCAAGCACCATAGCAATCATCGCAAGGCCCATTCCTCCGCCAGCTGCTTGCAAAGCACGGGCTCTAGCCCCCTTTGCGACATCAATTGCTATTGCGAGGTGCTTTATCGAATCCTCGACGATTACTACATCTGCGGCTTCGCTAGCTGCTGTAGTTCCTTTGGCGCCCATAGCAACTCCAGCGGATGCTCGGGTAAGTGCGGGAGCATCGTTTATTCCATCGCCTGCGAACACCACAGTTCCTGGTGAGCGAACAAGCTCCTGCTCAACCAGCCTCAATTTATCCTCAGGACGGCAATTGGAATAGATCTCATCCACGCCAACTTGAGTTCCAACATTCATGGAAGTCTCTTCACGGTCACCAGAAACAAGAAGAATGCGCTCAACACCGAGTTGCCTAAGTGCATCGATGGTTTGTTTAGCATCTGCTCTAACCGGGTCATCAAGACCCATAACCGCTACTAGCTCAGAATTGAGCTCTACAGAAACCAGCAGCGCATGGTCAATTTTTGCCCATTCCGGTAGTGGAAGTTTCGGCTGACCAACCCAGATTTTTTGACCCGAAACAAATCCTGTGATTCCATGACCGGCTTGCTCACTGGTATTTTCTGCGGGAGAAAAAGTCAAACCTTGTTCTTTAGCTGCCGATACCAAAGCCTTGGCAACTACGTGAGGGCTGTGTTGTTCGAGTGATCCAACAAAAGCCAAGATTCTGTCTTTATCTTCCCCAGGGGCAACAGCAATTTCTGAAAGGGCCGGGCCACCGTGAGTTAATGTTCCGGTCTTGTCGACCATTACTGTGTTGGCTCTCGCCAACTTCTCAAGGGCTGCGCCGCCTTTTATGATGGCTCCGCGACCCGCTGCCCTTGACATGCCAGAAATCAATGCAACCGGAACTGCCAGTATCAGTGGGCAGGGTGTAGCAGCAACAATCACAGAGACTGCTCTTTCAACTTCTCCGGTTACTAGCCAGGTTAAAATCGCGAAACCGATTGCGATCGGCACGAAAAATATCGCCCACCGGTTTGCCAAGCGAACACCCTGTGCGCTATGTGCACTTGAAGATTTAACAAGCTTGATTAGGTTTGCGTACGTGCTTTGACCGGCAACTCTCATCGCCATGATTTCTACAGAGGAAGCAGCATTTAGGATCCCAGATTCACCATCATCGCCCGCACCTAACGACTTAGGAAGGGACTCTCCAGTCAGGGCTGAGGCATCAAAAGTACCGGCGGTAATCATTTTCCCGTCGACCGGGACCACTTCACCTGATCGAACAAGTACTCGATCGCCAACTTTAACCTGGTCAACTGGAACTTCTCTTATCGAGGCGACACCTTCGATTAGGTTTGCGGATCTTGGCGCTCTTTCTAGCAAAGACTCTAAACGTTTCCTTGCTTTACCTGCTGCCCAGGTTTCTAGAGCTCGACCAGTTGCCAGCATGAGAGAAATGACGCTAGCGGCAAGCCATTCGTTGGTTATAGCAGTTGCACTTATTGCGATTACCGCTAAAGAATCGCTACCAAATTCACGATTTCGAAAAGCCGCAACTACCCAATTAATTGCAAGAATCAGTCCGACGATTGCACCAGCGCCATAGGCCCATGGGCTAAAAGGTGACCCTTGAAGCTCCAGCCACAGGCCCAATCCAAGACTCACGGCCGACACACCTAAAAAGCTGTATTCGGAGAGTCCAATTTTTGCCATGGGCCAATTCTGCCACTGATTAGACTTGGGCAAATGGGCGAGATAACGATTTCATTCTTGGGTGCAGCCGGAACTGTAACTGGTTCTAGATTTCTTTTGTCGAATGGTAAAACTAAGATTTTGGTTGACGCAGGTTTGTTCCAGGGCATCAAAGAGCTTCGACTCAGGAACTGGGAACCGTTTGAAATTGATCCACGCGAGATCTCGGCAATGGTTCTAACCCACGCCCACCTGGACCACTGCGGATACATTCCAAGTATTGTGAAGCAAGGTTTTGAGGGAAAAGTTTTCTCAACTGAGTACACGGCAAAACTTGCAGATATTATTCTCAGAGATTCCGCCCGCATTCAAGTCGAAGATGCCAAGTACGCAGCTAAAAAAGGTTTTTCAAAGCACAATCCACCTATGGCGCTGTACGACGAAAATGATGCAAATCGTGCCATAGAAAGATTTAGTGCAACCGATTTCAATACCAGGACGAAGATTGCTGAAGAAACATTTGTCACTTTTCACCCCGCGGGACACATTCTTGGAGCTTCGGTTGTAGAACTTGAGTTCTTTGGAAAGCGATTACTTTTTTCAGGAGACCTTGGAAGACCAGAGCACCCACTATTGACTTCACCAGAAAACATTCCGTCAGGCGCTTTCGACGCAATAGTTATCGAATCAACCTACGGTGATAGAGAGCACGTAGATGATCCATCTAATCTCGCTCAAATCATTCGCGAAACAGTAAAGCGCGATGGGTCAATCTTGATTCCAGCCTTTGCGGTTGATCGCACCGAGGTGATTCTTGTAGAACTTAGAAAACTGCTTGAAGCAGGAGAGATACCCGCCATCCCGGTTTATGCAGATTCGCCTATGGCCCTTAAGGCGCTGGCGCTATATCGAGAGGCAATCAACCAGAGCTCTCCTGAGATTCGAGCCGATGTTTTAGCAGAAAAGCTAACCACCGATCCATTTGATGCGGGACAGCTGGTTGAATTACCAACCGTTGAAGATTCCATGTCAGTGAATAATCCAACTAGCTCTTGCATCATTATCTCTGCAAGTGGAATGGCCACCGGAGGAAGAGTGGTTCACCACTTGGCAAACATGCTTCCTGTTTCGAAGCACACGATAGTGCTAGTTGGCTACCAGGCCATCGGTACCAGGGGTCGCAGGTTATTAGAGGGGGAAGAATTTGTGAAGATGCACGGTAAGGAAATTGCAGTTAAGGCACAAATTGAGCAAATTAACTCCTTCTCAGTTCACGCTGACGCATCAGAGCTAATTGATTGGCTGAGAACCAGCAGTGAGGCTCCTAAGAACCTTTTCATAGTTCACGGTGAAGGTGAATCGTCAGTAGCACTGCAAGAAAGAATTAATCAAGACCTTGGCTGGAAGAGTGTAATTCCAAAAGACAATCAGGTTATTAGCATCTAGTAAATACCCTTCAAACTAATGGGTTGGCTTTAGCCTAGAAGGATGCAAGCAAAATCTTGGAAGTCTTGGCTGTCCGCATTCTTGTCCGTTGTTTTAGCAGCAACTATTGGGCTATCAGCTTCTGCAAATCCAGATGAGGCTTCATCAGAAACTAACACTGCGACTCCAGTCGAGCCCGTTGCCTGCACAGCTAACAAAGCCATGGCGCAAAAGACACTTGGGAAATTCCACGCCTATGTCATTAATGTCGATAGCGGCGAGGTCCTTGTGGATGTTTTAGGCAATGAGCTAACTCCCTCGGCATCGGTTATCAAAACTTTGACCGCGGTGGCAGCACTTCAGAAGCTTCCGTTGGAATACAAAGCTGTGACTCAGGTACTAGCAACGCCTAGCGATCCATCAACACTTGTTCTAAAAGGTGGAGGAGACTTTACCCTTTCACGTTTGGGCCCTGGTGAATCCAGCGTTTACTCCAAGCCACCAAGGATAAGAAACCTTGCCAAGCAGGCTCTAGAGAAAATTCCAGTTGATGTCCCCATAACAAAGATAATCCTGGACGATAGTTTCTTTAGCGGCGAAGCGTGGAATCCAGATTGGCCCAAGAAGTACCGCACGCTCGGCTACGTTTCAAACATCACTTCTATTCAGGCAGACGGAGACCGAGTTCAGCCCAATCGCCTAATCTCCTCATACAGTTTCCGCAGGGGCAAAGATCCGGTTCTCACCGCAGGTGAGGCACTGCGTGCATCACTTGGGGAAAAGGCAGTCAATGCTGAATTAGTAGTTGGAAACACTCCAGCCGATGCATACGTTGTTGGTGAAGTTCAGTCGCAGGACATGAGACAAAGCTGGCTCGGGCACATGCTTACCCACTCGGATAACACTGGAGCTGAGTTCATTGCTCGACATGCAGCAAAGGCCGCCGGACTAGAGGCCAGCATTGCGGGCGCTAACAAAGTTATTAAACAGTCTCTTCGAGAGCTTGGCCTAAAGCCAAAGCCTTTAGTGATTCGCGATGCTTCTGGATTATCGAATGAGAACAGAGTTAATTCGAAATTGCTAGCTGAGCTAATGGTGAAAGTTGCCAAGGGCGAAAACGGACTCGATGCACTAACGCAGTGGATGCCAATCGCAGGCCAGACTGGTACGTTGCGATTTCGCTTCCAAGGTAAATCTGCAATTGCCAGAGGAAACGTAATTGCTAAAACTGGATACATCCCTGGTCTATATGGCTTGAGCGGAATAGTAAATGCATCAGACGGTTCACGTCTTGCATTTGCTGTATTTGCAAGAGCTGATAGTGAAAACGGAATTTCAGTCACTTACACAGCACAGGGCGCTATAGATCGCGTAGTGACAAGGTTCTATAGCTGCGGAGCGTCACTTACCCAGTAGTTTTCGTGGCAGACTTAATACATGTCAGCAACGAGGCTTGAGCATGATTTGCTCGGAGATTATCAAGTACCTGTTAACGCTTACTGGGGTGTTCACACCGCAAGAGCAGTAGATAATTTTCCAATCTCAGGCGTACCAATCGGTCACTACCGATCGCTGATTAGAGCATTGGCTATCGTCAAGCAAGCAGCCGCTCAAGCAAACTTTGAACTAGGCGAACTATCCGCGGAAATCAACGAAGCTATTTCCAAAGCCTGCCAAGAGGTTGCCGATGGGAAATTTGACAGCGAATTTGTTGTGGATGCTATTCAGGGTGGTGCCGGCACTTCCACCAACATGAATGCCAACGAGGTGATTG
>CAZKQH010000011.1:12670-18688 GCA_964554845.1 uncultured Rhodoluna sp.
CGGCTCTCAGCGGCCAAAAGCGGACTCATCCAGCAGGCCGCCCGCGAGGTCGCTCAGGGGGAACTTACCGCCCATTTCCCTGTGGACGTTTTTCAGACGGGTTCGGCCACCTCGACCAACATGAATGCCAACGAGGTGATTGCCAACAGGGCAATCGAGATTTTGGGTGGCTCAAAGGGTGACTACGACATCGTTCATCCACTGAATGATGTAAACAAATCACAGTCCACCAATGATGTTTATCCAACAGCTCTAAAACTTGCATTGATTTTGGAAATTAACGAGCTGCTAAAGGCAATGACTCACCTTCAGGCCGCCTTCCAAGGTAAAGCAGATGAGTTCAAAGACGTCATAAAAATGGGCCGCACTCAAATGCAAGACGCCGTTCCAATGACCCTCGGTCAAGAGTTTGCAACCTTCTCTCGAATGACCATGGAGGATATCCAAAGACTCCAGGAAACCGTTCCGCTGCTTCGCGAGATCAATCTCGGTGGAACAGCAATTGGTACTGGACTTAACGCTCCAGTTGGATATGCCCAGAAAGCCTGCTTGATTCTTTCTAAGCTGTCAGGGTTTGATTTCATGGTTGCTGAGGACATGGTTGAGGCAACACAGGATGCCGGAGTATTTGTAATGGTATCTGGTGTGCTGAAGCGAATTGCGGTCAAGCTTTCTAAAACTTCAAACGATCTTCGCTTACTTTCTAGCGGACCAAGAGCTGGACTTGATGAGATCAACTTGCCTCCTAGGCAAGCCGGTTCTTCAATAATGCCCGGCAAAGTTAATCCAGTTATCCCTGAGGTCGTCAATCAAATTGCTTTTGCAGTAATCGGCAACGATGTAACGGTAACAATGGCCGCTGAAGCCGGTCAGCTGCAATTGAATGCCTTCGAGCCGATCATGTGCCGTGCGCTCATGATGAGTATTACTCAGCTTCGTCAGGGTTGCTATGTTCTAGCGGATGCTTGCGTTTCAGGAATCACGGCCAATGTTGAAAAACTGCGTTTGAGTGTTGAGCACTCTATCGGACTGGTCACAGTCATCTCTCCATTGCTTGGCTATGAGAACGCCACAATTGTTGCTCAGAAGGCGCTAGCTGATGGAACCAGTGTGCGAGAAGTTGTGTTGGAGCTAAAGCTTATGACCGAAGCTCAATTTGATGAGCTTTTAGGAAACATCGATGCTCTAGTTCGGCCTAGGACTTCCTAGCTCGTCTTCTGATCATTAGTCCAATCGGCGCGAAGATAATTCCTAGCACCACCATTGCAAGGCCGATGTAAAAACCAACCATTGAACCGCCTGAGTCTTGTTCTTGGGTCGGAGCCGGAGCGATCAGAATTGGTGCATCCGTTTCCTGCTCCTCCGAAGACCCAAGCTCCAGGGTAAAAGTTGATTCACCGCTGATCGGGTGACCATCTGAAGAAACTACCTTCCAGCGCAGGTCGTAATCTCCGGATTCGTTCAAATTGATTTGAGCAGTTAAGACTGAATCCATAACCACTATTTCGTGCGACACCCAATCGACCGAACCAACTGGCTTGGTTGATAGTTCTGCGTTAGTTTCTCCCTCAACAACCAGTAGCGGGTTATTGAAGGTAAGTTTTGCCTCAAAGCTTCCTTCGGTTAGAACCGCTTCAGACGCGGGCTGGATATCAATTAGTAGATCGTGGCCCTTTGCTGGAAACGCGAAGAATACCGTTGCCAATAGGGCAAATGCTAGGGAGGATTTAAAGCGCATGGCTTCAGTCTAAGCTGAAGAGCAAATAGACAGATTAGGCGCAGAAAATGAGCGAGCAACTTCGCTGGGGCATAATGGGCCCAGGAAAAATCACACTTACCATCTTGTCGGATTTTCGATTGGCAGGAATTCGGTTCGATGCCGTTGGTTCCAGGTCAATTGATCGAGCTAAAGCATATGCGGAAGCCAACTCGATTCCCAAGGCTTACGGAAGCTATCAAGAGCTAGTGAGCGATCCTGATCTGGATGTCATATACATCGCTACAACAAATAACGCTCACTTTGAAAACGCGATGCTCGCAATTGGTGCCGGCAAGCATGTACTCCTCGAGAAGCCGTTCACTCTGGATGCCAATCAAGCCAAACAATTAGCTGCTCTAGCCAAGGAAAAAGATGTATTTCTCATGGAGGCTATGTGGACTAGGTTCTTACCAAACCACCTGGCAATTTTTGAAAAGATCAATGAAGGACTTATTGGTCAGCCAATCTATCTCATGGCTGATCACAATCAACACATTCCAAGAGAGAGAGCTGCCAGGCTTCACGAGTCCTCCCTCGGTGGTGGATCGCTGCTAGATCTTGGAATCTACCCGATCTCGTTTGCGCATCGTGTATTTGGTAAGCCTGAGGTAATTAAGGCTTCAGCGGCTTTGCTACCGGGAAACATCGATGAGTCAGTTGCAGCCATTTTTGAATACTCCGGAGGTAGGCAAGCGTTAGTTCACTCCAGTCTCAGGGTCAACGGTCCAATTAAAGCCTTCGTGTTAGGCGATAAAGGTCGAATTGAGTTAGATAAGCAGTTCTACGAGCACAGCTCGTTCACGGTTTACGACACCCAGGACAATGTGATTTTCCGCTACGAAGGTAATATTGAAGGACGGGGCATGCAGTACCAAGCCCTTGAGGTCGAACGTTGCATTCGATCAGGACTACGACAGTCCCCAATCATGAGCCTTGATGAAACCATAGAGATTATGGAAGTTATGGATCAGATTAGGCAGCAAACCGGTATCGAGTATTCAGGAGTCTAGCCAGTTGGCCAAGTTAGCAAGCAAGTTTCCTTACCTTCGAGAAGTGCTGATCGGGTCCGGCTCAGGGCTTTTAGTTCTAACACTGATTATCGGCGGCTTCGCAGTAACAGGCGGTGGCTCAAACCTTGGCCCAACTCCAATTGAGTCTCCAACTGCTTCCGAATCGGCAAGTCCCTCAGCTTCTCCAACCGCAACCACCGCTCGCACCTGTTCGGTTGCAGAGCAAGCTTCCAACCCACAGCTCGGTACTTTGCAGGCTGTTGTTCTAAACGCGGAAACCGGAGAAGTTCTATACGACCGCGATGCCAATAAGCCTGCCGCCACAGCGTCGGTGATGAAGACCCTTACGGCAGCAGCAGCGCTAATGACTATTGGTCCAAACTACCGAGCCACCACCAAGGTGATGGCTGACCCCCAGGCAAAGAGCGTGATCTCGCTAGTTGGTGGGGGAGATGTCACTCTTTCGAAAACTCCAGTTGGTTCGCAGTCGATTTACAAAGACGCACCAAAACTTGCCACTCTCGCCACCCAAGTGCGGGTCTGGGCTGAGAAAAATGGTGTCACTCAAATAGATGAAATCATTCTTGATTCAACATTGTTTGCTGGATCAGCTTGGGAAAGCTCCTGGCTTCGCCAAGATCAAACAGATGGCTGGATTTCAGAAGTCACCGCTTTGCAAATTGATGGCGATCGAATTCGTCCTGCTCAGTTCACATCAGCCCGAACCGGCAGGCCTGTTCTTAGTGCAGGAGAAGCCTTCAAGAAAGAACTTGGCGATTTCGCTAAGACTGCTCTCCTGGTTGAGAGCGAAACCCCCGCTGGTTTCATCGAAACTGGTTCAGTGCAATCTCAGCCGATGAGCCGCTGGATCACCTACATTCTTCAAAGGTCCGAAAACATTCAGTCTGAGATGATGGCCAAGCTTGTCTCCGTCGATCTTGGTTTTGATGGTTCTTTCGAATCCTTCGACCCAGCCTTTAAGCGTGCCCTGGGAACTACCGGACTTGATTTCACTGGAGTAAGAATCAGGGACGCTTCTGGCTTGTCGCAGCTGAATATGGTTAGCCCAAAATTCATGGCGGAACTGATGAGACTTGTGAACTCGGAGTTTGCTGACTTCGGTCAGATCAAGCGCTCACTTTCAATCGCGGGAGAGTCTGGAACTTTGGGCAGTCGATTCAAGGGAGATATCGCAGATGCCGCCGGAGATATCTTGGCTAAGAACGGTTACATAATTGGAGTTCACACCCTAAATGGAATCATCAATGCCAAAGATGGAACAGTTCTAACATTTGCCATCTATGCGCTGGGTGATACCGGCAGCGACGTTCGAACTGCAATTGACACTCTCGCTACAGCTTTCTATCGCTGTGGTGACGATCTATCAAACGAGTAGGAAAAAATGCCACGGGCGCTACTGGTTATTGATGTTCAAAATGACTTTTGTGAAGGTGGGGCATTAGCCGTTTCCGGCGGCGCTGCAGTAGCCGGCAAGATTTCTAAGTTTCTTGAAACTTCTCAGTACGACTTGGTTATCGCTTCAAGAGACTGGCATAACCCAACAGGCAACAATTCTGGTCATTTTGCAGATGCAGGATCAGAGCCAAACTTCACAACCACCTGGCCGGTGCACTGCGTTGCTGACACTGAAGGAGCTGCCTACCACCCAAATCTCAACACTAAGCGGGTGGATGAGCACATTTTCAAGGGCCAGGGTGAAAATGGCTACTCAATTTTTGAAGGAGTGACCAGCAGTGGTCAGTCATTTGTTGAGCTATTGAAGACGCACCAGATTGATGAAGTTGACGTGGTTGGAATTGCAACCGATCACTGCGTTTTAGCCTCCGCACTTGATTCCAAAAATCATGGACTAAAGGTAAGGGTTATTAGCTCCCTAACAGCAGGAGTTTCTGAAGTTACCACTGAGGCCGCAATAGATCAGATGATCGATAGCGGCGTTGAGGTAGTAGCGAGCCTTTAGGCCTCGCGCTTAGCGCCGGCATCGGCCAACACGCTAAACAGCTCAGGCTTTTTGAAGCCGTTGGCTTCAAACGCCTTTGCTACTGCACTCTTTAGATCTTCAATCTTTGAGGAGTCAATAAGCGCAATAGCTGCTCCGCCGAAGCCACCGCCGGTCATCCGAGCCCCAACGGCCCCAACACTCATAGCTGTCTCAACTGCGAAATCAAGCTCTTCAATGGAAATCTCAAAGTCATCCCGCATTGATTCGTGGGAGGCATACATCAAGTTGCCAATAGATTTTGGCCCATCAGATTTCAAGAGTTCGACAGTTTCAAGAACTCGTGCGTTTTCTGTGACAACGTGGCGCACTCTCCTAAAAACCAGCGGGTCAAGAACTGCTTCCGCTTTGGCAAGATCTGAAACTTCAAGATCGCGAAGTGAGGAAACACCCATTTGGCTGGCACCTTGCTCACAAGCATCTCGACGCGCAGCGTATCCACCATCAACAAGTCGGTGGGAAACTTTGGTGTCCATGACAACAATCTCTAGAGTATTTTGCTTTAAACCTAGGGGAATGGCTTCAGCCACCAGTGATCGACAATCCAGAAACACCGCGTGGTCCAAACTTCCAAATAGCGAAGCTGTTTGATCCATGATTCCTGTGGGTGCGCCAACAATTTCATTTTCAGCTCGCTGACCAATTTTTGCAAGGGCACTTCTATCAAGATTTGATTGCCAGAGATCGTTTAGTGCCATGGCAACCGAACACTCGATGGCTGCCGAAGACGATAACCCGGCACCCACCGGCACATTTGAGTCAACATACAAATCAAAACCGGTTGGTTTAGCGCCAGCTTCGATAAGGGCCCAAGCAACTCCGAGCGGATAAGCCGACCAACCAGAAACCGCGCTCTTTGAAACATTGGTTAGAGGTATCTGTACGACCTCGTCGGTGAAACTAGAGGCCACCCGAGCGATACCGTCGCTTCGACTCGATACGGCTGCGTAAGTACGTCGGTTGATAGCAAAGGGAAGAACGAAGCCTTCGTTGTAGTCGGTGTGCTCTCCGATTAGATTGACTCGTCCTGGAGCTGACCATACGCCTTCTGGAGCTGACCCAAACTGTTTAGAAAAGCCTGCGCTAGCAGAAGTTGTTAGTGAACTAGTCAAGAAAGTGCTTGCCTTAGCTGGTCGGCAATAACTTCTGCTGGGATATCTGCAATGAAGGCTCCCATGGCGGATTCTGAACCGGCTAGGTATTTCAGCTTGTCGGCAGCTCTTCTTGGG
>CAZKQH010000012.1:0-5154 GCA_964554845.1 uncultured Rhodoluna sp.
ACCAAGACCAACGCTCGTACTCGCAAGGGTCCAAAGCGCACCGTAGCCGGCAAGAAGAAGGCCGCTCGCTAAGCGGGTCGGATTAGGACTTAGGAGAAAATCATGGCAGCAGCGAAGACCGCGGCAAAGACCGCAACCAAGACCCCGGCAAAGGGCGCAGCCCGTAAGCCTCGTCGTAAAGAGAAAAAGAGCGTTCCAGTTGGACAAGCTCACATCAAGTCGACTTTCAACAACACCATCATCTCGATCACTGACCCATCTGGTGCAGTTATCTCCTGGTCATCATCAGGTGATGTTGGTTTCAAAGGTTCACGTAAGTCAACTCCGTTCGCAGCTCAGCTGGCAGCAGAAAACGCAGCCAAGAAGGCTCAGGAGCACGGACTTAAGAAGGTTGACGTATTTGTTAAGGGACCAGGTTCTGGTCGCGAGACAGCAATCCGTTCCCTTCAGGCAGCAGGACTAGAGGTTGGCTCAATTTCCGATGTGACTCCACAAGCTCACAACGGTTGCCGCCCTCCAAAGCGCCGCCGCGTCTAAATTTTCAAAAGCTTTACTTCCATAGCAACAAACTGCCAAGTGGCCACTTGGCAGCCTAAACAAATGAGCGTCAAATAGCGGATGCTCAGCTGAAAGGAACCAACGCAAGTGCTAATTGCTCAGCGCCCCACACTAAACGAAGAAGTGCTTTCTCCGAGCCGCTCCAGGTTTGCTCTTGAGCCCCTAGAGCCAGGTTTCGGTTACACCCTTGGAAACTCACTACGTCGCACCTTGCTCTCATCTATCCCGGGAGCAGCTGTCACCAACATCAGAATTGATGGCGTTAGCCATGAGTTCTCAACTGTTGATGCAGTCAAGGAAGACGTAACCGAGATCATCTTGAACATCAAGGAACTTGTTGTCTCATCCGAGAACGACGCTCCAGTTGTTGCTCACCTAAAGAAGGCAACGGCCGGAGTGGTCACAGCAGCTGACATCCAGGCTCCTGCCGGGGTTCAGATCCACAACCCAGAGCTAGTTATTGCCACCCTTACCGGTAAAGGCAAGTTCGAAGTTGAGCTGATCATTGAGCGTGGCCGTGGCTACGTTCAGGCATCTCAAAACAGAAACCCAGACTCTGACCCAGGTGTTATCCCAATCGACTCGATCTACTCACCAGTACTAAAGGTGTCTTACCGCGTTGAGGCTACCCGTGCGGGAGAGTTCACCAACTTCGACAAGCTAATTGTTGATGTTGAGACCAAGTCTTCAGTGAGCCCGCGCGATGCAGTTGCATCCGCTGGTTCAACCCTGGTTGAACTATTCGGTCTAGCTCGCGAGCTAAACGAAGCAGCCGAGGGTATCGAGATTGGCCCAGCCCCTGTTGAGGCTGCACTTTCTCCAGAGCTAGCACTTCCAATCGAGGAGCTAGACCTAACGGTTCGTTCTTACAACTGCCTAAAGCGCGAAGGCATCAACACTGTTGCCGAGCTAATCGGGCTAACCGAAGAGCAGCTAATGAACATTAGAAACTTCGGATCCAAGTCAGTCGACGAAGTTCGCGACAAGCTAGTTTCCATGGGCTTGAGCTTCAAGGAGTCAGCACCTGGCTTTGACGCAGCGTACTTCAGCTCAACTTACGAAGAAGAGGACGACCAGGTCTAATACCTGAGTCCCAAGAAATACTAGAGGAGAAACAAAATGCCTACCCCAACCAAGGGCCCACGTCTCGGTGGCGGACCAGCCCATGAGCGCATGCTGCTTAACAACATGGCTCGTTCGCTGTTCATCAACAAGTCGATCACCACAACCGAGACCAAGGCAAAGCGTCTTCGTCCAGTTGCCGAGCGTCTAGTAACCTTCGCAAAGCGCGGTGACCTGCACTCTCGTCGTCGAGTAATGCAGTCGATCACTGACAAAAACGTAGTTCACGAGCTATTCGTGAACATCGCACCCCTAGTAGCAGAACGCCAGGGCGGGTATACCCGCATAACCAAGCTTGGTTTCCGCAAGGGTGACAACGCTCCAATGGCGGTTGTCGAATTGGTGTTGGACCCGGTCCAGGCCAAGAAGATGAACAAAAAGCCAAAGCTCGAAAACGCTGTTAAGGCAGCGCCTAAGGCTGCAGCTCCGCTTGAGGAAGCAGTAGTAGAGACACCGGTTGAAGAAGTTGCAGTTGAAACTGCAGCCCCTGAAGCTGTTGTTGAAGCACCAGCTGAGGCACCAGTTGCCGAAGCTGCCGCCGAAGAAGCACCTGCTTCTGAAGAAGAGAGCAAGTAGTACCGAGCAATGACAAAGCCCGTTGACCAAAAGGTCGACGGGTTTAGTCGTTACCGGATTGATTTTGGCTACGACGGAACCGACTTCGCGGGCTTTGCCAAACAGCCTGGACTCCGAACTGTTCAGTCGGAGCTTGTAAAGGGCCTTGAGGTAATCTTTGGCAAAGACGATAACGATTTTGGACTGAGGGTTGCCGGTCGAACCGACGCCGGTGTTCACGCCCAGCATCAAGTGATCCACGTTGATCTATCGCCAGCCCAGCTCAAGCGCATCGGAAAAAACCCCGATGTTGCCAGCCGAGTCAACACCGCGCTTCCTCAGGATATTCGACTGTTCAGCTTTGAAAAAGCCCCAGCCGGATTTGATGCCAGGTACTCGGCTATCTATCGTCGCTATCGATACAAAATCGCCGATCATGCTAGCTTTTTAGATCCGCTGTTGGTTCGCTATGTTCTAAATCTTAAGGTTGATCTTGATATAAGGCTCATGCGCCAAGCTGCCAAGCAAATGGTGGGGTTGCATGATTTTGGGGCTTTTTGTAAACCTCGAGCCGGGGCAACTACCATCCGAAACTTGAAATACATTCGAATTACAAGAAACCGCAAGGCTGGCAACATTGTCGAGATAGAACTCAAGGGTGATGCTTTTTGCCACAACATGGTTCGATCTCTTACCGGTGCACTAGTTGCCGTTGCCAGGGGTCGAGCAAGTGTCCAAGACGTGAAGGATCGGCTTAAATCGGCTAACCGGGCAGGGTCATTTAAGGTCCTTGGAGGCAAGGGATTGAGCCTCATTGAGGTGGGCTATCCGAGGGATTCAAAGCTTGCCCAACAGGCCGAAAAAGCCCGTAAATTGAGGTCTCTGGACGAAAATTAGGGTTTGACCGTACCGCCTGGCAGGGGCTAAACTTGGAACTTGTTGCGGGTCCTAGGGCCCCTAGATTCCAGGGTTCAGATTCTGGTTGAACACATTCGACTAAAGAAAAAGTAAGGCAAATTAGCGTGCGTACGTATTCACCAAAGGCTCACGAGCTAGATAACAAGTGGTTAGTCATTGACGCCACCGATGTAGTCCTAGGCCGTTTGGCAACTCAGGCAGCAACGCTGCTACGCGGAAAGCACAAGCCAACCTTTGCTCCTCACATGGACAACGGTGACTTCGTGATTATTGTCAACGCTGAGAAGGTTGCACTTACCGGCTCAAAGCTTTTGCAGAAGAAGGCTTACCGTCACTCCGGTTACCCAGGTGGACTAACCGCGACTACTTACGCAGAGCTACTCGAGAAGTCCCCAGAGAAGGCAGTAGAAAAAGCCATCCGCGGAATGATTCCAAAGAACTCTCTAGGTCGCGACCAGCTTGCAAAGCTAAAGGTCTACAAGGGTGCAGAACACCCACACGCAAGCCAGAAGCCAACCAAATTTGTAATTGATCAGGTAGCCCAGTAATAACTGGCGCAAATTAAGAAACTAGAGGAATACCTTGCCAAAGACCGAAACCGAAGCAGCAGTTTCTAGCTACTCGACCGAATCTCCAGCTGACTCAGTAAAGACTGAGACCAAGAAGGTTCGCAAGCCTTTGACCGTTCCAGGCGCAGGACTTGGTCGTCGCAAGGAAGCTATCGCGCGCGTTCGCATGGTTCCAGGTACCGGAGTTATCAAAGTCAACGGTCGCGATCTTGCAGAGTATTTCCCAAACAAGTTGCACCAGCAGCTAGTGAAGGACCCTTTCACAGTTCTAGATCTTTCTGGTGCATATGACGTAATCGCAAAGATTTCAGGCGGTGGCTCTGCAGGACAGGCCGGCGCACTTCGCCTAGGTATCGCTCGCGCACTGAACCTAATCGACGAAGACAACAACCGCGCGACACTAAAAAAGAATGGTTTCCTTTCTCGCGACTCTCGCATCAAGGAGCGTAAGAAGGCTGGACTCAAGAAGGCTCGAAAGGCTTCTCAGTTCTCCAAGCGCTAATCTTTCCAAGATTTCGCTAACCTTTTTATCATGGCTCGCCTATTCGGCACCGACGGAGTAAGAGGTCTCGCTAACCGAGACATTACTGCTGAATCTGCTCTGAAACTCGCTCAAGCTGCTGCCATCGTTTTAGGTGAAGAGGCCAGAAGCCGCGGACAAAAGCCAAAAGCAGTAATTGGCCGCGATCCTAGAATCTCTGGCGAATTTCTTAGCGCCTCAATTTCCGCTGGGCTTTCCTCAAGCGGTGTAGACGTCTTTGATGCTGGAGTACTTCCAACCCCAGCAGTTGCCTTCCTAACCGCCGATCTCGATGCTGACTTTGGCGTAATGATTTCTGCTTCCCACAACCCCGCACCCGATAACGGCATCAAGTTCTTCTCCCGCGGTGGGCACAAACTTCCCGACCAGACTGAAGATCAAATCGAAGCTTCTCTGGACCTAATTCCAATGTCACCGGTTGGAGCTGAAATCGGACATGTGCAGCGCTTTGCAGATGCTGAAGATCGCTACCTGGTTCACTTACTTGGAACACTTCCAAACACACTAAAGGGTCTAACCGTTGTTGTGGACTGCGCCAATGGCGCAGCCAGCGCTGTCTCACCTGCGGCTTTCAAGGATGCTGGCGCCAACGTTATCGTTATCGGAAACGACCCGGATGGACACAACATCAACCTTGGTTGTGGTTCGACTCACTTGAGCGCGCTGCAAGCTGCCGTTCTTGAACACAAAGCTGATATGGGTATCGCCCACGATGGCGATGCCGATCGAACCCTTGCCGTTGATCACACCGGCGCAGTTGTCGATGGCGATCAGATCATGGCCATTTTGGCGCTGGCTGCCAAAGACCGCGGTGATCTTGCACGCAACACCTTGGTGGCAACCGTGATGAGCAATCTGGGTCTTCGAATTGCTATGAAGCAGGCTGGTATC